>CAINDV010001142.1 GCA_903847485.1 uncultured Verrucomicrobiota bacterium | reverse complement strand
CCCCGCAACTTGCTCTGGAACTGGCGGCGGGACCAGCGCGCCCCATTCACCAAAGCCAAACGTGAATCCGCAGAATACCCAGTGAAATCAAGGTTCCATACTTTGACTTTCGTAACACCCTCTGAAGCGACGAAATTTCATTAAGACTGCGGGCCTGAATAACTGCCCGGTGCCAGCTTCTGGCTTTGTGACTTTCCTTTTTTCGGCACCGGCCAGGGGCAGGCACCTGGAGGTCCACCAGCGTCGCCGCGCGTCCGGCCTTGGCTCTGGCCGCGCCCAGGCGCAGCAGCAGGCGGTCGTGCGAGGTCTCGCGACGCAGCCCGCGCAGGGTCCACAGCAGCCGGGCTAACTTCTTGCGGCGCATGGCGTTCTCCTTGGCCTGCCGCCCGTCGCTTTTGGCCACGACGTAAAGTTCGGTGTCCTCGCGGAAGAGTTTGACCTCGCCGGTGGCTTTGACTTATTGCCAAGGCAAGGCTGCCCACCGCGCGCGGCTCTGGCGCCGGCGCGCGCACGGGGTGCCTACCAGATAATGCACCGGCGGTTGGCCCAACGGGTCGTTCGGTCCCACTTTTCTGCTTTCAGCTTACCGCCTTCAGCGTTTCCGCCTCCCTGAGACTGGAACAATGACGGGCGCTACTGCCGGCACGGGCCGATGCTGCCGCCGGGGATGAATTGTGCCGGAAAGTTGATATGTTTGTGGTCTGCGCGGCCTCTTCTCAGGGCGGTCACCCAGCGCACGACGCGGCGGACAATGGGAGCGCTCTCCCAGCGGATATGGGCAAAGGGCGGATGGCCCCAGGCGAACAAGGCATCATAATCGGTGGCCACCAGCGAGACTTGCCCCGGCACCTTTATGCCGCGCCGGGCAAGAAACTGCATGACGGCGAAGATCCGGGGGGTCTCATCAACGATTAGCGCGGTCGGGGGCGTGAGGCGAAAGAGGCTCTCGAGCAAGGCGTCAAATCCCTTCGGGGTCTCCTCCCACTCTGGCAGATTGTATCGGCCCGTCTTGATCCCTTGGGCGGCCAGTTCGGCCAAGAAGGCTAGTTCGACGTTTCCCGGCACCGGCTTTCTCCGGGCGCCGCGAACGATGAGCACGATCTGGCGATGCCCCAGCGCCAGGAGTTGCCGCGTGGCCGCGATATAGGCCGGCATTTTGTCCGGCCCCGCTCGGGCCAGCGGCAGGCCGTCCGTGCGTCCAAACAGAGCGAGGCACGGCGTCTTCTGCCTGCCGAACCACCGCAGCAGCGCGCGGGAACCGCTAACCACGATCCAGGCATCAGCGGGGTTCTCGCCGACATGGCGCACGATGCGCCGGAGATCGTGCTGGAGATCCTGCTGGGTTTTCGCGGTGAAGAACAACTCGTGACCCGCCGCTTCCAGGTCGTGCTGGATCTGGAACAACACCTGGCTCGCCTTGGGCTGTTCCTCCAGCAGCGCTTCGTACGGCAGAATGCCCACGCGCAGGCTCTGCCGGGCCGCCCTGGGCTGGAGGATGGCGCGGCTGCAGCCCTGGCCGCGCGCCCCCAGCAGGCCTTCGCCTTCGAGCTGCCGCAGCGCCGCCTGAATTGTCTTGGTGGAAACATCCAGTTCCGCCGCCAGCCGGACCAGGCCGGGCAGCGTACCGCGCCAATGGCCCCGGCGCAAACCCTCGCGCAGGTGCGCGGCGGTTTGCTCGGGGAGGGAAACACGGCGCAGTTGTTGCATGGCTAAACTGTGGAACCGTTTACTCTAGTTGTCCAGGAAATACACCTTCCTAGCCCGACGGACAGATGGTAGCGTTGCTTGTGCGATTCAAGAACAGCGTGAACCCGTCGGCCCAGTTCATCGGTTTCGGTCGGCCCCTCCGCCTTGTCTGGCGGAGGTATGCGCTGTTCCAAAGCAGTTCAACCAAACACAAAGTAAACCTGTAAAATAGCGAAGAGCAGATTCCAGATAATAAACAAGAACAAGTATTAACACAAAAACATATATGAAAAAGCTAAACACTATAAACAAAATAAGAGGCGCCATGAAGCACTTCACCCTCGGTGTGGCGGCGAGTGCGGCAGTGGTTGTTGGATCGGGGCTGACCGCGAACGCCGCCCCGGCGAACGACAACTTTGCCAATGCCATTAATCTGCCGGGTCCCACTGGCACTCAGACCGGCACCGACAATATCGACGCCACCTTGGAAGTTGGCGAACCCGATCCTGGGGCTACCAACACGGTTTGGTTCAGATGGACCTGCACGGAAGCCGGCAAGCTCACCGTCGACACCTTCGGCTCAAGGAACTCAGACAATACTAGAGATTGGGATGCAATACTTGGCATCTATACCGGGGCTTCGTTGAACGCACTCACACCGCTTGGTGCCACACCGAAAGATACTGGGTATCAAGAAACCATGACCGTGCCGGTGACCGCCGGCACCACCTATTACATTCAGTTGGCTGGATATGCTAATGAAGTGGCAGCCAGCATTGTTGTCAATTGGACTTTGGACAATTTGGACAATGGCGCGCAGATTGTGACCTTCGGCGCCAACGTCGCCGGGAGCAGTGCCGTCATCACCGCCACGGGTCCCACCACCGGCACCGTGTACTGGACCGTCCCGTATGGCACTGCGTTGGCGACCCTCGCGCCGACCTTCACGCAGTCCCCCTTGGCGACCTGCAATCAAACAAACTGAGCCGTCCCGACCCCGAACT
>CAINDV010001141.1 GCA_903847485.1 uncultured Verrucomicrobiota bacterium | reverse complement strand
CCGCTTCGATATTTGACGGCATATTCATGCTTAAAGTAGCTTGACTCTCCACTCTATGCCAGTATTATGCAGCACGCAAAGTTTGAGCACGACCCGACATCATCAAGAAATAGACCGCAAAGTGCGGTCGAATACATAGTTAGGCGGCATTGAGCGCCATGAAGTTTTTTATCCTTCTTATTGCTGCTGCGACTTTGGCTGGTTGTAAGCCACACGCCAAAAGAACTGCGGACCAGTTCAAATTCTTGGAGCTTTGGATGTCAGTCACCGACATCACAAATAGAGTTGGGCAGCCTGATCGTGGCTATAGTGGTCAGTATCGCCTCCGGTATGATTTGGCAGACGGCACCGAGATGGTGATAGCTGCGCATGAGGTGAGAGAGTATGCGCCTGATACTTTGCGAGTTTATTGGTATGGTGAGAGCCGAAATGGAGATTGGTTGTGGTTGAAGCAAACAACTGGAGACCTCTCGCACTATTTGCAGTGGACACAGGGCACGCCGGTCACAGTTTATATGTTTCGTGGCATGACGGCCTCTGGCACTTTGGTCAGTGTCTCAAATGATGCGATTCAAGTGCGAGATAGTGGCACTAACACAGCAAGCTTTCATAAAGATTCGGTGTTGTGGGCAGAGAGAAATACACAATGATGCCGCCTAACAATGCGCCGGAGCCAACGGCGGTTGGCGCATTCTGTTCCGCTTCGCGGTTCACGGCTTACCTCCGCCGTGGCTCAGCTTGGATTCGTTAGGCGTCATTTCGCGTCACTCCATATGAAAACCACCAACGTATCATTCTTCGACCGCATTCCGCTTACGCTCTTTGCGCTGATCTGTTTCTGGGCAGTCGGTCAGTTCGTTTTCGCGCGCTTTGTGCTTTATCACGCTCAGTATCGAACGCTCGATCCCGCTCACTACACGGTGTCGGTCGTGCCCGTGGCGGCAATGACTGATGGGACTGCCCAACCGCGTGATGGATCCCGGCAGTCTGATGATGGCGCCTACCTCGTCAAGGTGACAACTCTTGGAACCGCACACCATATCGACCGAACTATTACCGACCTTGTCCCCTTCTTTCTATTCGGCGTCGCTGGGCTTGGAGCGGTAATTTACTCTCGACGAAAGCGTGCAACCAATGACGCCTAACCATGCGCTGCAGCGAACCCGGCCCTCGCGTCCAGGCGTGCAATCGCACGCCCTCGTGGGCCGGGTCGCTGAGCTTGGGTCGTTCGGCCTCGGCGATAGGTTGCCCCCGCTTGCCGCCGCAGTGCCATAGCCGTTCAGCCATGTTAGCCATGTTAGTCACAGCGGGTTGCCGTCGTCACGGCGGCAGGTCGGCGCTCCGTGGCGCGTCGCGTGACTTATCGCCTATGCCGAACAAATGCGCTGCAGCGAACCGCCGGGAGCGTTTTAAGTGTTATGCAGGCGTTGCGGCGGCGGTCGCTGAGCTTGGGCGTTCGGCCTCAATATGACAGCGACACCACGATCTCTGGAACGGCTGCACCACCGAGTGGGGTGGTTGGGTATCACCTTGCTCATGTTGCCCATTCTCGGTTGGGTTTGGCTGGCGGCTAGAGAACCCGTCATCTCGGTATTCAACGGCGCCGTGCCTCGTTACGTGCTTAGCGGGAAGCTCTTTTCAGAGCCGTTCAACATTATCCACGCAGGTTTTGTGTTGGACCAACCGACGATCGGCAAGTGGTTGTTTTGGTTCACGGTCATGGCGGTGTCGTCACTGCCTTACGTCTCTTTGGTAGGCTGGCTGGCAGATCGCAAGACAAGAGTTGGGCGCGTCGCATTTGGAGTCGGCGTCAGTGTTCTTGGCGTGTTCTTGTTGTGTATCCTGAGTTGGCCGTTGTCTTGGTTGATTCAGTATGTGTGCTCGATGGGATTCACTCCCAAACGAATTTACGGTCTGGTGTATGCCGTCGCCAGCGGGTTGCTGGTGATCGGGTATCTATCATGGGCATTCCGGAATCCGAAGCGAAAGGACGCCGAACCAGGCGCTGCACCGAATGGCGGCCCCGCCACGCAGCTTGGCAATTCGGGAGTCACGGAGGGGCCGCCATCGGTGAGCTGAATCGTTAGGCGGCTACCACGCCATGAAACGTATCGCGCCCATTCTCGCTCTGATAGCACTCCTCGCGGCATATCACACCGCTGGCGTGCTTTGGGGCAGAGACGCGAAGCTCTACGCTCTCATTGGGATGCTCGTCCTTTATGCTGTTCTCACGCTTGCGCTCTTCATCATGCGCCGCCGATTGCGGAGAGAGCAGCCAGACCTTGCGGCAGAGTTGGACACCGATGTCACCACTCCTTGGTATTGGCGACTTTTGGACGGCGTGCTCGGAGTGGCTTTTGCCATCATTCCTCCATTGCTTGTGTCGCTTGCGCGTCGTCAGCCATTGTCGTGGGAGAGCGAGTTTACAGGCTACCATCTGTTTGCGATGGCAGGAGGAATAGGCGTTTACTTGCTCGGTCGAGCCTACGTTATCAGGCGCTATCAGCACAGACACGGAGTTACGAATGACGCCGCCTAACCATGCGCTGCAGCGAACCCGGCGGGCGCGTCGCGGTTGCAATCGTTGCCTCCCGTGCGCCGGGTCGCTGAGCTTGGGTCGTTCGACGCATCGTCACACGTGAACACATCGCCTGAAACAGAGCGACCAGCACGGCGTCCGAAGTTCGTAGAGAACTCCCTTCTTGTGTTGGCTGGGCTGTTTGCGCACGCGCCTCTGTATTACCAGTTGCCCCGCTGGGCCAATGGCCTCGACCCGACGTTCGTGCATCCCACTTGGCTGGACCATTCCAGTTTCCCTTTCGTGCTCTACATGGCACGAGTCCATCCGATCATTTGGATATTGCTCGTCGTGCTCGTTTTTGTTCGCATCTGTTGGAACTACGGATGGAGACTGGAGAGATGATGACGTCGAACAAACCGGCTGCAGGCAACGCCGGGATCGTGTCTCGGTTAACAATCGAACATCATTGGCCTGGCGTGCCTGAGCCGGGACGTTCGGCAAGTATGCGCTTCCTTGTTCCCACCATTCTCCTTTCACTGCTTGCAGCAGCATGTCAGCCCGGAGCGAGACTGGGTGACCTGTCTAGGGTCGCCTCAGCGGAGCGCGATGAGGCGCAGAATAATTGGCAACGTGCCCAGAAGGCATTTCAGGACGAGGACCATCGCGCATTGGAGGAGCTGTGCGGGCGCACTGTTCTGATTCTGGTTGATGCCTCTGGCTCTCCTTGGACGGGTAGAGCGTTATCTGTTGAGGAGCGTGCAATGTCCGAGAGAGATGCCGTTCGGCTTGCCGCAGTTCGAGGCGAGTATGCCAACCAAATCGCCAGAGAAATTCGGGAACGACGGGATAGAGCATGGCAGGTTGATTGCAAGATTGACTTCACGAGGAAACAGGTGAGTGACCACTTCATCTGGCCGGACGCCGTCTTCACCTCCCAGTTTGAGGTTTTAGGAGTCCTCACCGAAGCATCCATTTCAGGCCACAGCGTCCGCGTTAAACCAGTCGCGATTCCACCGATGATCCTGCAGCTATGAAGCCGAACAAAGCGACTGCACCGAATGCCGCGATGACGCTCCGGTTTCAAATCGAACGCGATGCGCGCGGCATCGGTGAGTCGCGACGTTCGGCATCGGTGATAGGTTGCCCCCGCTTGCCGCCGCAGTGCCAGAGCCGTTCCGCCATGTCAGCCATGTCATCCCCAGCGGGCTTCCGTCGTCACGGCGGCAGGTGTGCGCTCCGTGGCGGGTCGCGTGACTTATCGCCCATGCCGAACAAAGGCGCTGCAGCGAACCGCCGGGAGCGCTTTCAGTGTTATGCAGGCGTTCAGGCGGCGGTCGCTGAGCTTAGTCGTTAGGCCACTGCGCACACGCTATGAGCACGGCACTCGTGACAGCAGCAGCACCGGGCGCTTGGAACTTCAAGCAGCTTCTTGCCGCTTGGGGCATCGCCTTCATTTTGCAGTCGCTCATTCTTCCGTGCCTTTGTGACATCGGGACAGCCAAGATTCTCTTTGCTTACACGCTCGACGCGCTCATTCTTTTGCGCATCGGCGTTGCCTTTGTTCGTCGGGAGACTGGCGGCGGCTGGAAGTTTTATGCTTGGTTGCTTTGCACATCGCCACTTTGGATTCAGGGCATCGCCTATTTGGTTTTTGGAGACATTTGAGATGACAATGACGCGGCCTAACCATGCGCTGCAGCGAACCCGGCCATCGCGTCCAGGTTGCAAGCGTGGCCTCTCATGGGCCGGGTCGCTGAGCTTGGGTCGTTCGGCATCGGCGATAGGTTGCCCCCGCTTGCCGCCGCTGTGCCAGAGCCGTTCCGCCCTGTCAGCCATGTTAGCCACAGCGGGCGGCCGTCGTCACGGCGGTAAGTCGGCGCTCTGTGGCGGGTCGCGTGACTTATCACCTATGCCGAACAAATGCGCTGCAGCGAACCGCCGGGAGCGGTTTCAGTGTTATTCAGGCGTTGCGGCGGCGGTCGCTGAGCTTGGGCGTTCGGCGGCACCAAGCGCCATTGGCACAGCAAACAACAACAAGACCCGACACAACATGAAAACGAAAATCCTGACATTGTGGATTGGAATAGCATTCGCGTTCCAAACTTCCGCGCAGTTTACTAACAGATTCGACACGGGAGACGAGGGCTGGCGGGTCGTTGACCTTGATTCAGACGCGCCTTGGACCGCACCACTTGTTGGCGGGCCGTATTTGCCTACTCATGTTCAGGACGGTCCATCCAGCGGCTTTATCCGCACTGTTGACCCGACGTACGGCCCGGTCTTCTACTTCGCCGCTCCCACAAACTACCTGGGTAGCCGTTCCAACTACTATGGCGGCACACTCTCGTTCCGCGTCAGCAGAGAGGCGAGTGTGTTCATTGACAACCTGCCAGACGTGATTCTCGTCGGAGGCGGCTTGGCCCTCACCGTCGATGCCGGGCCAGGCCCCGCAGCAAACGGAGTCTGGACATCCTATTCAGTCCTTCTTGCCACCAATACAGCATGGCGTCGTGGTACCCTGGCTGGGCCGCCTGCAACGCACGAGGAGTTTGTCACGGTTCTGTCCAGCCTTGAGAGGCTTTTGATTCGAGGCGAGTTCGGAGGTGAGCCAACCGACGCTGCCGCGCTCGACGACGTCGTTCTCATGCAGGGCTGCTTTGTAGCTTCTATCCGAGTATCGGAGGTCGAGATCTGCTGGCCGTCAATCTCCAATTCCGTTTATCAGGTCGATTACCGCTCGGACTTGACCACGAACACGTGGGTTCCCCTCTACACCAACGTCATCGGCGATGGCACGGTCATCTGCCGCCCCGACCGAGTGACACAGCCGCAGCGGTTTTACCGGGTTGTTTGCCAATGAGACAAACGCCGAACAAGGTCACTGGAGCGAACAGCCGCCCCGCTTCGCAGTTCGAGAGTCGCAGGCTTCGGCGGCGCGCACTGGTTGTCGAGAGTCCCGGGCGTTACCACGGCGGGGCGGCTGTCGCTCAGTTCTGGCGTTGGGCGTCACCCCCCGAATACCGCGAGGTTATGAAAACACTATTCGCTGCCGTTCTCACGGCCAGCACACTGGTCGTGGCAATTTCGGCATGCGCTGCCGAAACGAACTACGACTACACCATTAGCTGGAAGGCTGCGGACACAAACGCCGTTCCCTTGGCGAACGTACCGCCGATCCTCTACAAGGCGGTGCGTCCACCCTCGGTGACGAACGTACTCGTCGCGTGCAAACTTGCGGCGCGTGACAAGGGAGCGGCGCCAGGGAAATGGCTAGAGTTCAACCTCTACCCGGAACCCTCGGTGTCTGGCCGAGCCGGTGAGCTTAACATCCGCACAAACCTGCAGATGTACGCTTGGGCTCTCGCCTTTGACTACCGGGGCACAGGAACCATCCAAGTCGCGCTGTTCGAGTCGAAAGGCCCCAGAGAGTCCGATTATGAGTACAAGCCAGCCGCTCGTGGCAGACAGATGTCCGATTGGATCAACGCGTTAGTCAAAATATCCGAGTAGCGTTCATGACGCCCAACAAGATCACTGGACCGAACGCGGGCGGGCCACGTCAGTTGCCAATTCGGACATCTCTGGCCGCCCGCGTCGGTCAGTTCTGGCGTTAGGCCGCACACCGTTTGTGAGCGCATTCGGCGGACCAGGATTATCGAAGCAACAGATGGAGGAGGTTATGCGACCACTCCATCCGCCGCCTTGGTATCGCCAGCTCAGTGTTTGG
>CAINDV010001140.1 GCA_903847485.1 uncultured Verrucomicrobiota bacterium | reverse complement strand
CACCCCAAAAACGCCGGTCTACTTCGGAAGTCGGGTTTAACGCTTTGAAACTGCTACCGGCCAGGGCTAGCCGGGCTACCGTGAGGCAGCCCGAATGGCCGTTTAGCAGGCTTCCGACGGCGCTCAGGTTGCGTCCCCGCAGAGCCCTATCCTCCGCTGAAGCAGGAATACTTTGCACGTTGGCAACGGGAGGCCTCAAGGAAAACAGCTCTGCTACCCGCATTATTCTAACTTTGATCGCACAGCCCTCTCTAGTTTTGATCGCACCACGACAGGCCGAACTGGGATTTGTCGGAACCGAGAATTCAATCAATGCTCCCGAATCCTTCCCGACCCTAATAGAATATGCCTTTGCAGTGAGGTGAAATCGCGACGCAGCAACGGAGCGCCGACCTCCAGGCACGGCGCGCTTCAAGGTGGGTCGTTACCAACGCGCCGTGCCCGGAGGCCGGCGCTCCGTTCGCTCAAGATTCCACCAGATACGTGCCGGTCAACCGGCCAGTCGGCATACCGATTTCCCATGAACAGGCCAGCGGGGGGGCCCACGGATATTTCTGACCTCTGACCGCCGACCGCCGAACAAGCGGGCGCGGTGGAGGGAGATGTCAGCCCAAAGTCCCGCGAGGGACGACCGAGAATAGCCCACCGATTCATCGGTGGGAACCAGCGGCAAAACGGCCTGAGTCCCGCCAGGGACGACAGAAAGCTTGGCCGCCGAAACGGCGTTCTGTCGTCCCTGACGGGACTTAAGCGCGACAGCACTGGTGGCGCACCTGCGAGAGAAGAATATCGAGGTCTTGGTGGAGATGAAACAAACCAATGGGGAAGGTGTTCAAATCCCGTGGCCCCAAGTAAAGTCTTACTTTCCATCGGCGGGTTAGCATTTATCCTCTGCTGGATCCTGTCCCTTTTCGCCGGTTGGCCAATGTTCTTCTACTTGTTGGGGCAGAAGTTCTGGAACCCGCGCCGCCAACCGGATTTCATGGGATCGGTCGGACTCACCTTGCTTTGCTGGTTCGTGACCGGCTTCTTCCTATCATGCGCGCCACACTACCCGACCTTCGCTCCGGGACTTTGGGCGTGGCACACCATTGGTTCATGCGGGTTTGCGATAATGACCGGACTGCCATACGCATTGATACTGGCGCGTGTCGTTCGGTTGGCGCGACAAAGGAACCCTGAAGCACCTCCGAAGCAGGGCAACCTGCGCCTGGGAGTCGTCTCCGCCGTGGCATTGCTAAGCCAGTTGCTCATCTCCATGGCCGACACCCAGCGATGGCCTTTCACGGGAGGCGTAAATCGGTGACGCAACCCGTGCGGGTTGGGCGAGATTGAACGGCCCTGACTGTCAATCCAGCATGAAACGGCACCTTGTCCTGGCTCCGGCCGCAGCCGCAGCACAAGCTAGTTCTTGTAGCCTTGTTCCTGACCGTTTCCTGGCAAGCCATCGGCTACCTTTTCCCCTGGGTGTTGGTGATCGTGGTCAAATTACGCCTTCCGATTAACCTCCCGGAAATGACGATCCCGATCCTGTGCCTGGCGCAAGTTGTCTCCGTCGCGGCTGTGGCTAGCCTCAGACATCCTGACCCGAGGAATCAAGGTGGGCCGTGGAGCGTGAAGATCAGGCGCAGGTCGGTGCCAGGAAAGACGGTCTCGGTGGCGGTCAACTCTTCGGCCAGATGCCGCACGGCGATGTCCTGTAGCCGGCTGGGTAAGGGGTGCAGCCGCACCGTCAGGGTTTTGGCCGTCAGATCGGGCGCGAGATCGGCGGGGGTGCGCAACAGTTCCCGCACCAGCGACCGGCCGTCGTCGGTCCGCGCCAGCGCCTCGCGCACGGTGCCCACCAGCGCCGTTTCCGCCCGGTAGGCAATGAGCTTG
>CAINDV010001139.1 GCA_903847485.1 uncultured Verrucomicrobiota bacterium | reverse complement strand
GTTTTATCGATTGGTGCAGCAGGCAGTGGTGGTTTCCCCAGCGCCTTACAAACAACTCTGCGGTGGCAACCCCAAGCCCTTGGGGTAGGTTGAGTCAATTAGCGAGCCCAGTTAGGTTAATAGGCTGGTTACAGTTGACGCGTTGGACCTACGCCTGCCGGGATGTAATGCCAGTCCACTCCACAAGTTTGATAACCCCACGGCGGTTGCACCAGCCCGAGACCGGCGGGAACAAGATGGAACCAGAGATAGAAAGCCGTTCAACCGGTTCTGTCATTGTCCTGTGGAGCAAGAAGTTGGCGGTGTTTGCTTTGTCCACGCAGCCGCCAGCAAGGGAGCAATAAGTCCAGAGCAATTCTACCGGCCGGGGGGATTCCGCCGCTAGCACTTAGGGAACGGGAGTGGCCTGACATACCGCGTAACGACCGAAGTCCCGAACATGCGCAGTGGGGAAGACTCCATTTTGCGCATCAGGCCAAACAAGGGCCGCAAGCAGCCTTGGAAACGGTTGCCGCCGTGCTCGAAAGTCGGCCACGCGTACTCAACCCCCACGCGGGTCAATCCGTTCGTGACAAATAGCGAGTCCAGATCACGCACCGTGAACACGCGGGCAATCGCCCAGCGGCGGTGCAGACACGGCAGGTAAGGCAACAACGGAATGCGCCCGTTCTTCTGCCACGAACCGATGCGGATGCCATGGTTCTCAAACGGGAACCAGCGGTTGGGAACGGTGATGAGCAACTCGCCGCCCGGCCGGATTACCCGGCAGATTTCCGCCGCCGCCGCCGGCAACTCGGGGACGTGCTCCAGCGTCTCAATAGTGACGATCGTGTCGAAAAAGTCATCCGGAAACTCCATCGCCGAGGCCGACATATTTACGAGAGTGAACCGTTCATCTCCCTTGACTGCTTCCCGGAAACGCGCCAAGTAATCTTCCTGCACATCGATTCCATGCACCTCGTGGAATCCGTCGGCCAGCACTCGAGTGAACGCCCCGTCACCACAGCCCACGTCGAGCAGTCGGCCCCCTGCGGGAAATCTCCCCAGTCGGCGTAACTTCCCAGTGATAACCTCCACAGTCCTGTGGCACGACGCGTCCCGCGGCGCACCTACGTAGAGCGGTTGGTAGTGTTCAAGCATGAGGAATCATTTTGGGCATGTCTGGCGCTGCCCATTGTACGCGGATGCACTGATCTGTCGCAATGTTTTGTTCAAGAGACAGGAGCGCATGCACTTGCTGCCACCCGGAGCGCACAAGCCCGCGCCTCTCACTCTTCCCGGTCGCGGGCCAGCGTGGCGACGAATCTCTTCCATAACTCAAACTCGACGAAGAGTTCCAGATACACGCCGGGCCGCAACTCGTACGCGCCGGCCGCGATCCACTTCTTTCCTGACTTCTCGTCCAGTGCCGCGCCCAGGCGCACCGAGGCGATCACCACCGGTGCGTAAGGATCGTCCGGCAGCGCGTCCCACCAGCCGACACGCGCTAGTTGCCGCAAATACCACGGCAGTGGCCAGTAACTCTCCGGCACCATGACTTTAACCACCATCGCCTGGCCGTCTGGATGCACCTGGGCCAGGCCTTGGACGCGCGCCACCAACTCGTGAACATTCGGCCGGGTCTGCGAGTAGGTGTAAGGATTGCGCCAGTCGGAGGCGAGCAGGTAGCTGGCACGATAAGCCTGCCAGGCGAGTTGCCCCGCAGCGGCCAGCAGCAGCGCGGCCACGGCTATTTTGGCCCAACGGCTGCGCACGGCTTCCAGCGCCGCCACCGCACCGACTCCGGCCAGCAGGATCATAGGTTGCCAGAATCCGAGTAGGCACCAAGTAGTCTTGTAAGGAATCAGGCTATAGGCCGCGGTTAGTGCCACAGTGTAATAAGCCAGCCATCGCACTAGATTACGATTGATTCCCACCGACCCGCCACCGGTGAAGCCCCGGATCGCGCCCGCCACCGCCAGCACCACGATCAACCCCTCGCTCCCCACCGGGCCACGGGGTTGGTGGAACCATAGCAACCGTTCCAGGTAGAACGACCACGGGTGCAGGTGCGGCGATTGACCGCCGGCGCGGTTCAGCCAGGGCAGGTAAGATTTGATCGAGTCCAGCGGCCCTTGCCAGTTCGTAAAGAAGGAGGTGAAGAGGACGAGCGAAACCGCCACCGCCACGGCCAGCGCCACCAGAAGCGGTTTCCAAGCTGCCACCATGAAGGCCAGCGCTCGCTCCCGCACGCTCCCAAGCCAGGGTTGTCCCGCCTCCTCGTTGCGGCACCATCCACCCGTGAGCGCGGTGGCAGCAACCATCGCCGCGAGTGGGATAACAAAGGTTTCCTTGGTGGCATACATCAGTCCCAGCGCGGCACCAGCGAGCATGGCCCAACTGAGTTTTCGCAACGACCACCAGCGCCAGCCAGCCGCAATCGTCAGCGTGGTGAAAAATACCAGCAGCGTCTCGTGGATGAAATACCGGCTGTAGAAAACCATCGCCGGCGAAATCGCGGTCAGTAACCCCGCGAAAATCGTGGCCCGCCAGCTCAACCCGTCAGCGAAGAGCGCCAGCAGCAGCACCAAAGCGGTGCCAAAAAACACCGGTGCCAGGCGGAGGCGGGTGTCGGAAAGATCGCTGGTCGAGCGTGCCCCGCTTAACGCCACAAACGGCAGCGTGGCGTAGTGGAGCGCGGGGCCGTGGTATTCCTCCGGGTCGTAGGCATAGCGGCCCGTTTCCCAGAGGGCGGAGAACTTGACCGCGTTGACGGCCTCGTCGTTGTGGAGCGGACGGCGGTCCAGGCTGGGCAGGCGCAGGGCGAGCGCGGCGGCGGCGACCACCAGCAGGCCAACCAGCCCGAGCCATCGGTTCATTGGGCCGGCCGGCCGTAAACCTCGATCTCTTGCACAGTATTGATGGCGCTCTGGTTGCTGCCCTTGGTGTAAGAGCGCACGTAGCGGGCCTTGGTGCCCTTGCCGTCAATCACCCGCCCATACTGCGTCTCGAAGTACTGCTTGTCCGTCCCGATGCCCAAACCGGAGGCGTTCTCCGTGTCATTATTGTAGAGCGTCACCACGCCTTCCTTGAACTCCGGATCGTTGGCCGCCTGCACAATCACGCTGCGGAAAAGCTGCACGTAACGGTGGTCGTGCCAGAGGGCGATGGCCGCGATCTCGGTCAGCGCGCCCAAGTCCACCTGCACCCATTGCGTGCCTTTCTTGAACTCGACCGCCTGGTCATCGAACGCCTCCTTCTGTTCGTCGGTCACTTGCGTCAACTCGCCGGTGTAAGGCGGCACGCTGCTGGTGACCGCCTTGCCTAGAGCCACGTTTTTTGTGCCCTTGGGTAGATTGAAACTGGTGATGACGGTCTTGCCGTCCGCCGACTTGGAGACGTAGGGCTTGGGCATGCCATTGGTGGTCAGCGGTTCGATGGTGGCGCTGGCGGGCAATTGCTCCGGGGTGCCCTTGAGGGTGGGCATCGGGAGCTTGAGCGCCAGCGGTTCCCTGTCCTGCGCCCAAGCGGCGGCAGGCTGGCTGAGGACGGCCGCGCCGATCAAGGCAGCGGCGCTGAGTTGCAATACGGAAAAGACAGTAGGTTTCATGTGTGGGCATTTGATGCCTGAAAGCGGGCGCAAATTCAATGAAAGAGTGCCGATGTAACTACGCGAGGGGGCAATTCAGTTTCCGGCGACCTCGCGTTAGCACCGGGCTTCTGCCGGGTGGTTGGCGAGGCCAAGCTCCACCAACCGTTGCAACGGCTCGTTTCTTTGGCTTGAGTGGAAAACCGCCGAAGTGGTTGACGCCGCCCCACTTTCCACCAAAACCCGGCTGAGGCCGGATGTTAATAGCAAGATCGAGCCTACTTGAAAACTGAGAGCCGCCCCGGCGCGAAGCCGTGGTGCTCCGGCCGCCGTTGGCTGGGCGCTCTCTCCTGTGCAGCCACCGATTCCGAAATCACGTCCGCGCCCGGCCAAAGCCCTGCCGCTCGCGGTGGTTGAGGCGTTTCACGTCCGCCTGGAGGTCGCCCAAGGCGTCCCCCACCATGCGGATGAAATTCTCGCAACTCGCCGTCATGCCGCCCAGCGCGCTCACCGTTTCCTGCTCGGCGCGGTCGTCCGTCACGACGAGCACCGGGCCGTGGGGCAACAGCCGGTGCGTGACCCGTTCGATCATCATGTCCGCCGTCTGGCCGGCGCGGGAGTAAAGAATTTCCACCTGCGGCGTCGAGCGGATGCAGGTGTTGCGAGCCGGCCGTGAGCCATCGAAGAACAGCGAGATCGGCGTGCCGGTGGCGTCGTGGTAGCGCGTCAGCCAATGGATCAACTCGTCCCGCGCCGCCGCGGAATAGCGCGGCCGGCCGGGCGCCAGCTCCAGCCAGGCGTGCAGCAGGCTATAGCCGTCCACGAGAATGCGAGCCAAAGACACGCACGGAGCATAACGAAAAACCGGAACCGAGAAACGTGAAAACCGGCGGCGAGCCGAGCCTTGCCAACCGGCGCCGAATCCGTATTCTCCCGCCGCGCCCGCCCGGGATGGCGGGGCAGATTCCGACCATGGCTTTGATTGTTCAGAAATACGGCGGCACGTCGGTCGGCAACCTCGACCGCATCAAGAACGTCGCCGCCCGCGTCGCCCGCTGCCGCGCCGAAGGCCACCAGCTCGTGGTGGTCGTCTCGGCCATGAGCGGCGTGACCGACGGCCTCATCAAGCTGGCCAAGGAGATCATGCCTTTGCCCAGCGAACGCGAGATGGATGTTTTGCTGGCGACGGGCGAGCAGCAGACCATCGCCCTCACCGCCATGGCCCTCCACGCGCTCGACGTGCCGGCCGTCTCCCTGACCGGCGCGCAGGCGGGCATCCTCACCGACGGCGTTCACACCAAGGCGAAGATTGATAACATCACGCCAAAGAAGCTCCACGCACTGCTCGACGCCGGCAACGTCGTCATCGTGGCTGGCTTTCAGGGCGAGACGCCCGACGGCCAGATCACCACGCTCGGCCGCGGCGGTTCGGACCTGACGGCCATCGCGCTCGCGGCGGCGATCAAGGCGGATGTGTGCCAGATTTACACTGACGTGGACGGCGTCTATACGGCGGACCCGAGGATCGTGCCGGCGGCCCGCAAGCTCGAAGTCATTTCCTACGACGAGATGCTGGAGTTGGCCAGTCTAGGTGCGAAGGTGATGCAATCACGCTCCGTCGAGTTCGCCAAGAAATTTGGCGTCGTCTTCGAAGTCCGTTCCAGCCTTAACGACCACCCAGGAACCATTGTGAAAGAAGAATCCAAGAGCATGGAAGCCGTCGTCGTGCGCGGCGTTGCGCTCGACAAAAACCAGGCCAAAGTCACCCTCGTTGGCGTGCCCGACAAGCCCGGCATCGCCGCCCACATCTTCAAGGCGCTGGCCGACGCCACGATCAACGTGGACATGATCGTGCAAAACGTCAGCCATGGCACCGGCGCGCCCACCACCGACCTTTCCTTTACCGTCGAGAAGGCAGATTTGCTCAAGGCCCAGAAGGTCATCGAAGGGCTGCAATCCACCATCAGCTTCCGCGAAGTGATCGCTGCGGAGAAGATCGGCAAGATTTCCATCGTCGGCGTCGGTATGCGCGGTCATTCCGGCGTGGCCGCCAAGATGTTTGAGGTGCTGGCTCGCGACGGCGTGAACATTGACATGATCTCCACCAGCGAGATCAAGGTGTCAGTGGTGGTTGACCTCGCCAAGGCCGAACCGGCGATGAAGGCGCTCCACGCAGCGTTCATCGGCTGACCCGGCGGAACTTCGCGCCCCGCTGTCCGGAAGGATGGCGGGGCGCTGCTATTTCCGATCCCGTCTCGGTCCCGGCAGCGGTTGCGGCGCGCGGAGCGTCCGGTAAACCCACGCCTCCAGCGGACGCAACGGCCGCAGCCACCGGTAAAACGGCGAGTAGATCAGCCGGATGCGCAGCGCCGAGAGGAACATCGTCAGCGACGTGCGGCCC
>CAINDV010001138.1 GCA_903847485.1 uncultured Verrucomicrobiota bacterium | reverse complement strand
GGCGCGTTAAGAAGCAATTGCCTGTCGGTTGCATGACGAAAGGCTCCGCCTTGGAACTGCTCCGGCAGATGCTCGACCCGTCGGCGGAGTTCCGGGACGGCCAGTGGGAAGCTCCGGAGGATGCCCCCGCCCGCAGGACCGAACGTAACCGGGACGATTGCCTGACTATGGCAGCCGAGGCGGTGGTCCTACTGCCGGATCGGCCTCGCGAGAAGCAGATTGTTTGCTGGCCTGCTTCACGCCGGCAATGTCATGGGGAATTGAACCCGAACTGCGAAATCGGCGGATGGCGAACGGAGTGGGACAGGCGTCTTGCCTGTCCGGTTGCGCATTTAGCCATGGAGCAGGTTTTTCCCGCCGGGGAACTGCAACTGACCGGCTGGAAGCCGGTCCCACTACGCGGAGCTATTTCTATTTTGGAGTTCGGGTGTCCAGCCTTCGATCTTTGACATTCTTGCGGGTGCGAGTTCCGCCTCGGCAATCGGTGGTTGAGCCGAGTAGTCATGGCAGACTCCAGTTGGGGCAAGCTCTGCTGTAAACGGGCGGGCCTGTCGGCGCGACAACGCGGCGGCCGGGACTGGTCAGCGCCCTAGCCACCACACCTGCCGCAAGCGACAGGAGAAGACTTCGGCCCCGTTACCGAATCCATCTGAAACCAAAAACAGGTGGGAAAGTCCGGTTGCCGAGTCCCCGCCTGAAGGACGAAGGCTTCCAACCCTGATGGAGCTAGCATCCCGATGAAATCAGCGTGACCGGCGGGGCAACCCACGGGCTGGGCCGGCGGGTCCGGCGGGTTCGCGCCCGGGCGCAACCGCCCAAATCCGAGGGCCTTGTGCAACGTAGTGGCCAGCACGCCCGCAGCCCGGCTGATCGGCGGCACGGACTGCCCGGCGTCCAGCAACGCCTGCACTTGCGCCAGCATCGCCGGGGTGAGTTTAGCGCCGCCGCGCGCCTTGGGCGGCACGAAAGAGGCCGCCGCGCCACCGGCCAGATAGCGATCCACCGCGCGCTGCACGGCGACCTTGGGCACGCCGAAGGCACGGCGGATGTCGCCCTGGCTGGCGCTGCGGTTGACGGTCAGTTGGCTGGTGAACAGGCGGAAAGCAGCCAGGTCACCCTGCGCGTGCGTGAACACAGGCAGGTGACCGTTGAAATACGTGACCAGCCCGGCGTGACACTGGACAGCCAGCGACTCGTTGAGCGGCGTGGTGCCCGCCGAAAACAGCGGCAATTGGACTTGCGGCAAGGGCGGGAACTAGCGGCGCAACCAAGTGCGCGCCAGCGGAAAACGACCCACGTCGTTTCCGCGCCGCCCGCCCCGTCCCGATTACGGGTCTGGAGGTGTGAGGCTGGACTGCGAGCGATTGGGTGGCAACAGCTCTGCGTACAGCCCTGCTGCAAGATGGCTGCCGGCTCTTGGAAGGTATGCTCAAAGATCTGCCCCAGGGCGGGGCAGGACGCCCGTCGATGAAAGGCCATTTGGACATCCCGCATGGGTGTAAACACGGTTTCGACACGGTCTGGCTTGCGTTTGCGTGCCTAAAACCCGTGTTTTGTATACAAAATGTATACAGCGCAAGTGGCTCACTGACAATTAACAAGCCCGTCTATACTCTCGTTTTGTACGCACCGTAG
>CAINDV010001137.1 GCA_903847485.1 uncultured Verrucomicrobiota bacterium | reverse complement strand
GATGAGCGCCCTCGCCTATGTCGAAGCCGTGGTGGCAGGCACCCTCGTCGATCCGGTGCTGACCGTGCATCTCAAGGATGGCTGGCAAGTGGTTCGCCCAATCCAAGGCTACCTCCAACATGATCCGGATAGCGCCGGGTGGGCGGTGGTGGTCCAGTGGGTGAACCCGAACTGCCCTCCACCAGCGGGCTTGGAACTCAAATAGCAGAGGGGACCGGCGCGTGACGTCGTCCACTGGCTCAGGAAGTCGTCAGCGCCAAGTTCAAACCACGGCTTCCTTTGCCGTGCCGCCCTCCTCTATTCACGGGAGCCAGGTCAGCAGACTTCATCTGGGCTTCTCCGGGCGCGCCTTCTTGCCCGTAGTAGTCAGCGGTTGCGCCCGGTGCCTCCCCCCTGGGGCGGGAGACGCGCCGCGACTCCCTGGCGGGGCTGGACGGCGTGGAAGTGCGGCATTAGTCGCCGCTTGCTCTGCCTTGGGCTGCTCAGCCTCAGGCCGGGCCGTTTACCGGGGCTTGGCGGCGCGGCGGCGCGGCAACCGCCCCGGCGCGGGATTGAATACCGGTAGGTCGGGTGCCAAAAGCTGCCAGACTTCCAACCCGTAAGCGCTGGCCAACCGCTCCAAGGTGGACAGACGCAATTCCCGCTTCCGACCGGCTTCGACAGCCTGGTAATACTTGTAAGAAATGCCGGAACGCTCCGCGAAGGCTTCCTGCGTCAGCCCGTGGGCTTCGCGCAGTTCCCGGAGTCGGGTCAGTAGATGCGTCAGAGTGGTTTTGGCCACCCGGAGAGCAGCCACATTGCCAGTTGTTTGCGACCAGCGGCCAGCCGTACTGTTCGCGCGACGATGCGGCGGGAAGCCGCTAAATGATGCAAACGAGAAACGGAAAATAGATTCCATGAAAGAAATAAACACCTGTTTCAGAAAAGTGGACTATGACCTGAGCGGGTTGCTCCATTTCATTGATATCGGAGACATCGGGTTGCCCGACATCCAGCGCCCCTTCGTCTGGTCAGACGCTAAGGTGCATGATCTGTTTGACTCAATGTATCGCGGCTTGCCGTCCAGTTCAACGGTGCAATGGCGCAGCCGCCCCTCTCAGCGTTTTGCTGGCGTGCTGACTACGCGGTGAAGACTTCCGGCAACAAGCGCAGAGCATTGGCCATGTGCTCTTGGCTGGCATGGGTATAAACGGAGGAAACCTGTCGGCTGTCGTGCCCTGCCACTTCGCGAGTGACCATCTCTGGCACCCCAGCCGCCTTCAAGGTTGTGACGGTGGTGTGTTCGATCGAATGGAATGTCAGTTCGCCAACGGCGCGCTTGCAAGTGCTCCCTTGACCTTGTGGTCGGTGCTCGTATTTCTTGGCCAGTCCGGCACCCACAAGCACGTCGTCATGGAATTCCCGCGAAAGCTCGGAAGCATTGCCGTCCGGCCTGTTCGGGGTGCTGAGGTATTTCGTGGCGTAGGCCGGGAAAATGTAGTCACCAGCGGCAGCGGTCGGGGTGGCGTCGCGTAGGGAGCGGAGCAAGACGCGTAGTGCAGGGGACTGGATAGACACCGTGCGCTTGCCGGCCTTCCGGTGCTTGTTGTCAATGATCGTGAATGTCCAGGCGTCGATGTCCACGTTACCCCAGCGGAGAGTTGCGATCATGCCCAGCCGGAAGCCGGCGTGGTAGGCGACGACCATAGCAAAGCGCCAGAATGGGTTTGCCACGGCGTAGGCTCGCAGGAGTTCGTCCGCAGTGAAGGGTCGCCGTCCGGTGCCTATGGCGGCTCGCAAGGCTCCGGTGCTCGCCTCGATCTTCTTCACGGTCGTCAGCGGTGACGTGATGCGATATTCGGCGGCGCAGAAATTGAAGAACACGTTCAACACCTTCCGATGGTGGTTCGCGGTGCCCACGGAGGTCTTGACCGCGTGCTCGTCCAGGTGTCGCTGAAGCGCGGCGCGGGATATGTCCGCCACATCCGGCGCTTGCTCGTTGGCGTTTAGGAACTCACCCAAGACGCGCAGCGTGCTGGTGTAACCAACGCGGGTGCCCCCTGCCGGTGCTTGCGCCAAAAACGTGGCCACGGCCTTCAGGAAGGGCACCTTGATGATCTCTTGGGCCGTCAGGCTCCGGTAGAACGCCTCTGTCAGCCGTCTGGCGCTTTGGGCTTGCTCCATAAGCTCCAACGTCGCCAGCTTCTTCTTTGCTTCGGATAAGTTCGCGGTGCCTGTTGAGCGGCACGTCAGCTTCTTGTTGACGCGCCAGCCGATGAACCAGTTTCCGCTCCTCGGGTGTTTGTATAGCCAAGACATGCGACCATTCCGTGCAAGCACGGTGCAAGCAAGTCATTATTATTCACCGTCCTTCACTATGCGTGAAACCCTTTAGAATTGCACATTCTTGAAGCATGAAAGCATGTAGAATGGAACACCTCGTTTGATTCTCTGATCTACGCCAAGTCGCCGGTGGCGGTCAAGGGGTGCCCATTGAGTTTCTGCCGGCAGATGAGGTAGGCTTGGCGGGTTGCTTCGGAAGCCGCTTTCAGGGAGTCGGACATGAACCTCATCGCCATCCAGCCGCTGGGTCGCAACCGTGAGATCCGCCGGTTGTGGGTCGAATCGCAACGCTTGAACCGGCTGGGGTTTACGCCCGGCACGCCGCTGGAAATCCGCAGTCAATCCGGGCAGTTGACGCTCACGCCCGCGATCCTCGGGGAGAATCACGTCTCCAGCCGCGTCGTGCCCGGCGGCCGGCGACCGATCATTGACCTGGCCAACCAGTCGCTGCTGGCAGGTCTGGCGGATTATTCCGAAGTAAAAATCATCGCCTCATACGAGCGCATCCAGGTTTCACCGTCACACCGCGCTTTCGCCATCCAGCGCAACCGCACGCTGGCACCGCCCT
>CAINDV010001136.1 GCA_903847485.1 uncultured Verrucomicrobiota bacterium | reverse complement strand
TGAAAATGGGCGGCGGCGCGAAAATGCTTCCCCTTTTGTGCAGCTAACACGCTTCGCAGCCCTGCTTTTCCGAGCAAATATGAACTTCTGCCGCCAGTGCGGGGATGCAATTACGGTCCCGCCGCCCCTTTCCGGGGGCCATCAGCTATAGCACGACAAGTCTAACGACGAATGAATGACGAAGCCCGAAACCTACCGGTCAAAGACGACGATTCGTCATTCGGATTTCGGACTTCATTCGTCATTCAAGCCAAACTTTCACGCTTCCAGTTCCGCACCGTCCTCCTTGCGCTGGTCCTCCTCGCCTCCGGCTGCCAGCGCGAACCCCGCGCCGATTTGACCATCATCAATGGCGGCGAACCGGAGACGCTCGACCCGGCCATCGTCACGGGTGTTTCCGAAATGCGCATCACCAAGGCTCTCTTTGAAGGCCTGGTGAAACTTGATCCCGTCAACGCCCGCCCCGTTCCCGGTCTCGCCGAGCGCTGGGAAAAATCCCCTGACGGCCGTACCTACACGTTCTTCCTGCGCACCAACGCCGCCTGGTCCACCGGCGAACCGATTACCGCGCGCGACGTCGTTTGGTCGTGGCTGCGTGCCCTCGATCCCGCCACCGGGGGCGACTACGCCGGCCAGCTTTTCTACATCCGCAACGCCGAGGAATTCAACAGCGGCAAGGTCAAGGATCTGGCGCAGGTTGGCGTCCGCTCTCTCGACGACCGCACCGTGCGCGTCGAACTCAACTCGCCCGTCGCCTTCTTCCCCGACATGTGCGCCTTTCCCACGCTCGCGGTAGTGCCGCGCCAGACGATTGAGCGCCTCGGCGAGCGCTGGCTCAAGGCACGCCCCCTGCCCGTCAGCGGCCCCTACCAACTCGAAGCGTGGCGCCTCAACGACAAGGTCCGCCTCCGCAAGAACCCGCGTTACTACGCCGCCGCCGAGACGCAGACGGAGTTGATTGACCTCCTGCCCATCGGCTCGCCCAGCACTGCGCTGAACCTTTACGAAACCGGCGTTGCTGACATCATCTGGGACAAGGATCTCATGCCGACCGAGTTGATGGACCTGCTACGCCAGCGGCCGGATTTCCACAGCTTCAATTACCTCGGCGGCTACTTCCTCCGATTCAACGTCACCCGCAAACCGTTCACCGATCCGCGCGTCCGTCAGGCCCTCGCATTGGCGGTGGACAAGGCCCGCATCGTCCGCAAGATCACTCGCGCTGGCGAGTCCCCCGCCACACATTTCACGCCCACCGGCACCGCGAACTACGATCCGCCCGACGGTCTGCCCTACGACCCCGAGCGGGCGCGCCGCCTCCTGGCCGAGGCGGGCTATCCTAGCGGCCAGGGTTTTCCGCGCGTCGCCTACGCCTTCGACGCCTCGGGCGGCGGCGCGGCCAAGCTCAACGCCAAGATCGCGGTGGAACTCCAGCAGATGTGGCGCGAGGCCTTGGGCATCGAGATCGAACTGCGTCAGATCGAGCGGAAAATTTTCTTCAACGCCCAGTCGCGCCTCGACTACGACGTTTCACGCTCCAGTTGGGTGGGGGATTACAACGACCCGAACACCTTCCTCGACCTCTTCACCAGCACCAGCGGCAACAACCGCACCGGTTGGAAGAACACCCGCTACGACGACCTCCTGCGCGAAGCCAACCAACAGACTGACCTGAAACACCGCGCCGCGCTCCTGCGCCAAGCCGAAACCTTGCTCCTGTGCGACGAAGCGCCGATCGTTCCGCTCTATTTCTACGCCGGCCTCAACGCCTACGACCCGCGACGCATCAGCGGCATCCATCCGAACCTCCTCGACGAACATCCGCTCCAAGCGATTCGGAAGTCGCCCCCACCAGCCCGACTACGGCTTTCCAAGCCGACCGGCCGAACGCCGTAGCCCGTGCCTGGAGAAGCGGTGGTTTTTAGGAGCTTGCCGACGCAACATTAAACCCGAATTCCGAAGTGGAAATGGCCCCGAGTAGTGGGACCGGCTTCCAGTCGGTCAGTTGCGGCTCGCCCGGGGGAAAAACCTATCGCATGGCTGAGCGCGCAACCGGACAGGCAGGATGCCTGTCCCACTATTGTTCGTCGCCTGCCTACTTCGGAGTTCGGGTTAAAAAAGCAGAACCCGCCGGTCAGAGGCTCCGGCAGCCTGTCTGAGCGGGCGGGTGGCAACTTGGAAACTTGGAGAAACCCCTCGAAAGAAAGACTCCGGGTCAGGCTGCGGAGGTGCTGCCCGCAGAAGCCTTGCGGCGGCGGCCCAGAGCGTATGCGACCAAGCCGCCTCCCAGCAGAGCAGCGGCGGAGGGTTCGGGAACTTGCTCAAGACCATACATCTCTGTGGTAGTAGCTTGGAGGTAAGAGAAATCAAATTTTGAGAGGAGGGTGGGAGTTGCGTTGGTGTTGACTTGCCAAGTGAAGAAGCCACTGGTACCAAACGGCACCGCCAACCACTCGTTCTTACTTATCTGCCCCGCATCCTGGAGAGTCAGTTTGATGGAGTTCGTTTGTGGAAAGCCGGGCAGCGAGACGACCTTGAACAAGTCCGGATCGTATTGTCCGTAAACACGCACTTGATTCAGGAGATCAATGCGTGGCGTCGCGGTGACCGTGCCAAACCCGATCTGATCTTTATAGGTGGGAGCGTCGTTGGGAGTGCTGAGGAGGTATTCGAAGTGTTCCCCATCCCAAACATTCACGGTCACCCCCTTCATCAGATATGAATCGGCCTCCGCGCTGGAAAGCGCGAAACCAAGGAGCGCAAGAACAACAGATCCGGTAGTGCAAAGCATTTTCATGCGCGAAGTTTTAGAGCAAACTGTTTCCTTTGTCAAGCGTTGGGTGAATTTTTTTCCGGCCAAGAATTGGGGGCCGGGTGATTTTCGCGCTCGTCAGGCTCAGGCTCCCAAACCAGCGGATACTGGCGACCGGCGACGCCCATTCTCGAAGCCCCGGGGTTGGGTGAGCGAATGCGCACTTGGACCGGTTCGCGGAGTTGCGGATGGCCGAACCTCAGGGAATCCCGAGCAATCGCCACCCTGAGAATTGCCGGGCAGGTTCCTGCCTCAGGGAAAAGAATCGTGGATTG
This sequence comes from uncultured Verrucomicrobiota bacterium, assembly GCA_903847485.1. GTDB lineage: Bacteria > Verrucomicrobiota > Verrucomicrobiia > Limisphaerales > JAJXZI01 > CAINDV01. The sequence goes on along the minus strand of CAINDV010001136.1, from coordinate 1,665 downwards.
TGTCGCCGCGCCAGCGCAGGAAAGCTGGCCGCCAGGACCATCAAACGACCATGACTGACTGGAACCCATCCGCCGGTTACCAGAAGATCGCCGACGCCGGCCGTGAATACTACGCACTCACCGCCGCGCAGTACGAGTCATCGGAAACCTGCGTCACCGATCCTGTCATCCAAGCCGCGCCCGAGTCCGACCTGGACCAGATCGTGGCCCGATTGGGCGGGCGCAGGGCCAGGATCCGGGCGCTGGATGCCTGTGGCGGAACGCGCTTCAAACTGACGCAGCGACTGGTCGAGAAGATGAGGGGCGCGACTTCCTTCAAGCTGCTGCGCAAGCCAGAGGCGGTAGCGGCGCGTCGGCAGACCGCCGCACTCTTATCCCGTTGCTCCAAATGGCGGCGCTCTTTCGAGACGCCGCTACGGGGACAGGGTTCATGGGTAGCTTCCTTCTCCGATCGGACATGCCTTGCGCCCATGAACCTCTGCGTCCTTTGCGCCTCTGCGTTAAAATGGGGCGGGTCTTCAACGCAGAGACGCCGAGAACGCAGAGTCCCATGGCTAACCTCCCTTGGCTCCCGCCTGTCCCGCCGCACGGACTTTTTCGAGCAGCGCCTCGCGCTCGCTCGTGTCCCCGGTACCGCCGCAGAAGGTGCCGACGTGGTCCAGGTGGCCGGACCCGTTGCCACCTGGGGCCTTCGCGCCCGAGGGATGGATGACGGCCCGGGCCTCAGCCATGTGCCCCTTGCCGATGGTGACACCGTTGTAGGCTTTCACGCTGGCACCGGCGGTGCAGGGCCGGGGCTTCGCGCCGAAGTTGTAGGCGAAGTTCTTCCAGTTGTCGCCGCGCTGGTAGTTGGTGCCGAGCGCGCCGCTGGGATCGTAGCCGCAATGGACCATGCAGTTCTCGCAGCGGGGATCGCGGGCGACGCCGTTGACGACGCCGTATTTGGTCCAGTCCACCTTGTCCAGCATCTCCTGGTAGCCGGCGTAGTGGCCGTCGGTCATCAGGTAGCACGGAGCCTTCCAGCCCTTGACGTTGTAAGTCGGAATGGCCCAGGCGGTGCAGGTCAACTCGCGTTTGCCGGCCAGGAACTCCTGGTAAACCTGCGTGCCGAAGATGGTGAACGCCTTCCCCCAATCCTGAATCTTGGCGAACTTCTCTACCGTCATCTTCCGGGTCAGGAAGAAGTCCTCCGGCTTCTTGCACAGGCGCTTGGCCATGTCCTGCTTGGCGGTGTCGTAGTCGTAGCCGGGCGAAATGGTGTGCCCGTCCACGCCGAGCCAGGAGAAGAACTTGAACATCTCTTCAATCTCCTGGACCTCGGTTTCGCGGTAAACCGTGGTGTTCGTGGCCACCTGGTAGCCGAGAATCTTCGCCATCTTGATGGCTTCGACGCATTCCTTGAAGACGCCTTCGCGTTCGACGATAAGGTCGTGGGTGTATTCCAGGCCGTCAATGTGGACGTTCCAGTAGAGCCACTGGGACGGCGAAATGACCGGGCGTGGGTCCGTCCGGCCTTTGCGGATGACCTCGGCTTCCTTCTCGGAAATGAGCTTTTCCACGACCAGGCGCTTCACCATCGCCTCGTGCTCCGGCGCGTAAATCGCCGCCAGGTAGTCGCGCATCTTCTTCCGCATGAAGACGCCGTTGGTGCAGATATAGACGATG
>CAINDV010001135.1 GCA_903847485.1 uncultured Verrucomicrobiota bacterium | reverse complement strand
CCGTAACCATTCAGTAGCAACCACGAAATACACGAAATACACGAAAGGAAACGGAAGCCGGGCTGGAGGTTAAACCCAAACCACCGACTCCAAATTCCAGTCACCATTCAGTGACCGATACCGCCCTTGAACAAACCGCTTCATTGCCTTTCTTTTCGTGTGTTTCGTGTATTTCGTGGTTCTTTCTTCTGCATGGATACGGCTAAAGGGGGCGGTTCTTTCCAAGCCTCGTAGGAGCCGACGTAAGGAGGCCGGGGAACGGCTGAAAACCAAGCCTCCTCTCGCCGGCTCCTATAGGTCCTATAGGGTTAGACCGCCCTCGTAGTCACCCCGCTCACGCCCTGCGCCAAAAGATGCCCAACCAAGGGAATGCTGTCAATTTGTGGGACTGACCCCTTTACGGTGACTGGCCCAGATCACCAGCACCGCCACGATTCCCGCCACGACCACCAGCACCAGGCCCAGGCGGAAGGCGTGATTCACGACTGCTTTTGCGTCCACCGTGGCTTGCTGCGTCACACGGGTGAGCTGCGGCACACTCTGGTTCACCGAAACGAGCAGCGCGTTGATATCCTTGGCCATGGCCGCGACCTGGCTGGCCGCCTTGCCGTAATCAAGCACGTTGAAAGGCGGGCTGTTGGTGTCGGGAAGCGGGGGCGTGGAGTTGGTGTCCGGCGGCGAGACGTAGCGGACGAAGGCATCCAGCGATTTCACGGCGCCGTTGACGGAGTCGGCCATGTCGCCGCCGGCGGTCAAGGTCTGGCGGACCTGCGGCAACAGTTCGCGAAGCTGCGCCTCTTGCGCGTTGAGGGTCGCGAGGATGTTCGACCGCTCATTGGCCACGCCGGCCAGCAACTGGTTAATAGCCGCCTCGCGCTGGTCGTTGACGAGTTTCGGCAAACCCTCCGCAGTCTTTGCGAAAACCGTGGTGGCTTTCGCCACCTCGTCCACGTCGGACAACACGGCCCGGCTCTCCGGCTGCGCGGCCAGTTGATAAGTCGTCAGTTCCACCTGCCAGCCCAGCAGCATCGGTGCCCGTTGCGCATAGTACATGGCGCGTTGCGCCAGGATGCGGCTTTGCTGGATCGCCTGGGTGGTCGGGTCGAGTCCTGCCAGCGGGTTGAGGTAAAGCAGGTTGAACAAACTCCCGGACGTCCGGCGTTGCTCCTCGGTGGGCACCTGGTTGAGCGCCGCCCGCAGTTCGGGCACGCGGACCTCCGTGACGTAGCGCTGGTTGGGTTGCTGCTTTCGGTTGGCGAGGAGCCGTTCGCGCAGCTCCTGTTGCTGTCCCAGCGTCAGCACCTCGGCCACCACGCTCCACGCATTCGATTCCAGCCGCCGGTGGGTTTCGAGCAGTGGCCGGGCGGCTTCGCCGAACTTCTCCCCGACCCAATAATCCTCCACCACCATCCGGGACAGCGAGGCCAATACCACCATGTCCACCGCGTTGAGGACCGGGTTCTCCCCGGTGGCGGTGACGATGGCGACGGTGGCTTCGTTCAGCTTCCATTGCTGCGCCGCGTTGCGGGCCTCCGTCGTTCCCACCCGCGCCCGGAAGTCATCGGTGGCCTGCGCGACGGCGGCGACGTATTGGTCGGCCTCGCGCATGACGTCGCCCTGGAGTGTCACCACCGTGATGGTCGCCCCGGCTTTGCCGCCCACCCCCGAAATAGACTGAAGGTCGGATTTCGTCGCCGAGGCTTCATGGCGCAGCAGCGAGCAACCGGTGGTGATAAGCCCGCCGCCGATGAGGCACACGAGAACCGGCCAATGGAGGCAACGACTGGCTCGCGCAAAACCGCACCGGGCTTCGGCCAAACCCAGTGCGGCCGTTGCAGTTCGCTTCATGGCCACCGTATCGTTCGCCGAGCACGCGGGTTACTTGGCCTTGACGTTGGCGGGCGTGAGCGTGGCGGCGACCGTGTTCAACTCCGCCACCAACGCGTCCATGGATTTCTGAACCTCGAAACCTCCGTTCTGCGTCTTGGCAAACAACCCCTTCGCTGCGTCCACGCCGGACACCGTCAGGTCGCTGCTCAAATACTTCCGCAGATCCTGCAAGTCACTCAGCCAGGGATCAAACTGCTCTTTGAGCGGCGCGGCCACTGTACGGATACTCTCGAAGGCGGTCTGTAGCTTGGCCCTTTGTTGTGTGGCCAGACTCTTGATTTCCGGGTTCTTGATCTGCGCCAACTGCTTCTCCCAATCCGCGAAGTACGCCTGGCCCTTGGCCTTCATGGCTTCACCTCGCTGCTTGGCCTTGGCCGAAACGGACTCAAGGTTGGACAGACTCTTGGTGTATTTCTCAAACGCCGCGCGCGGGTTCGTGTGGGCGGTGACGGCCACCTGGCCCAAGGAGGTAACCGTGTCATCCACGGCGGCCTTCGCCTTGGTGATCTCCACACGGAACTCGGCGATGCCGGCACCGGTCTTGTCGGCCTGCTTGTAGCCGGCCGTGGTGCTACAGCCAGTCAAGATGGTCGTGGCGACCACGGTCGAGGCTGCGAGTGTAACGAGTTGCTGATATGTGTCTTTCATAGTTTGATGTCTTGTAGCTATCATAGTTAGTTAGTTAGTTTGTTTGTTTGTTACCCGCGTGGGGCCAATGTTGCCGGCCGGTGTGGCAAACGCAAATCACAGGCTCCAGCCTTCGCGGTAAGTGCGGCGGAGAAAGGCGTTGGCGTCCTCTAAGTTGGTGAACTTCAGATTCGTAGGATCCCAGGCCAGCTTCACTCGCGTCAGATCCTCGCGGAGTTGGGAGCGCAGGCCCACGTTGCCCAGCAACACCACTTCCGCCAGCGGTCCGGCCCAGTCGAAGTTCGAGCCGGCCGGCGGGCCACCTTTGCAGGCGGCGATCCACTCCGCATAATGATTGGCCGAACGCGGTATGGAGCGGGGCACCTCCCCGACTTCCTTCAGCCGGGCCTCGGGATAAATCGTGTCGTTCAAGATGAAGCCCTTCTCGCCGACGAGCAGGCGACCGTTGTCGCCCATGAGCCGTCCGTCGGGCAGGCCGTCCGGCCGCGGCGGCCGCAACCCGCCGTCATACCAGCATAGCATGCAGGGCGGCATTTCCCCGCCCCCGGCGACGGCACCCGAGAGGCTGGCGACATGCACATTGTTCGACTGCGGTGCCGCCGGGCGGGCCGGGAACTCATAGGTCACCCCCGAACCGAGCGGATAGGTTTCCTGGTTGACCCGCGTCGAAGCAGCTTGGACGCTCAACGGTTGTCCCAGCTTAAGTGCCCGGAACACCGGGTCAAAGGCGTGGCAACCGATGTCGCCCAGCGCGCCGGTGCCGTAGTCCCACCAGCCGCGCCACTTGAACGGAAGGTACGCCGGATTGAAGGGCCGCATTGGTGCCGGACCGAGCCACAGATCCCAATTGAGCGTGGCGGGCACCGGCGGGGTGCCCGTCGGACGCCCCACGCCCTGCGGCCAATACTCGTTGAAAAGCCCTTGCGACGGGCGGTCGGTCCAGATGTGCGCCTCCCGCACTGGGCCGATGGCTCCAGCCCAGACCAACTCACACAGCCGGCGCGTTTCCTCCGACGCCTGGCCTTGATTGCCCATCTGCGTCGCCACCTTCGCCGCGCGCGCGGCCTGCGCCACCTGGCGCGCTTCCCAAACCGAATGCGTCAGCGGCTTCTCGCAATACACATGTTTCCCCGCCCGGATCGCGGCCATCGAGGCGAAGGCGTGATGGTGGTCAGGCGTGGCGATGACCACGGCGTCAATGTCCTTCATTTCGTCGAGCATCTTCCGGTAGTCTTGGAAGCGTTTCGCCTGCGCATACTTGTTGAAGATCCGCCCCGCGTAGGCCTCATCCACGTCGCACAACGCCACGATGTTTTCCGCCTCCATCTGCCCCAGGTCGCCGGCCCCCTGCCCGCCGATACCGATGCCGGCGATGTTCAAGCGGCTGTTCGCCGAAGTGGCACCGTGCAGGCCGAGGACACCGCTGCGGAGCACGGTGAAGGCAGCCACCCCGGCGGCGGAGCGGCGAAGAAACTGTCTGCGCGTGAGAATGACCGGTTGGTTAGCAACGTCGTTTTTCATAATTTGATCGGACTGAGAATGGGGTTGAAGCTACGCAAACCAAGTCGCACTGCAAGCGGAAAAATGACAGTCACCACCGGGGCAGTGCATCCCCGAGTTGTCGGTTACTTTGGGGGACGCCGGGTGAGGGCACCCGGCCTACAACAGCGAGCGCACGCCGCGGTAGGCCCGGTGCCCTCACGGGCGTTCTTTGCCACCGACAACTTGGGGATGCACTGCCCGGTTGACGCCGGTGGCGTTGACATTGATCCGTAACTTCACCAAATTAGGCGGGCCTCCAAGAGCCGATCCGGGTGGAAGTGAAGGTCGGTTGAGGGTTCCGGTTGCGGGTCGGCGCGAGTGCCGCCGCCCAACCTAAGTGCCAGTTGCAAGCCGCACTCACTGACGAGAGAAACCTATGAACAGCCGCATTCTGTGGGTTGACGACGACCCCACAAGGCGTTTGGCTGGCAGGCTCATAGAACGGGGCGGGCCTCGAGGAGGAGTCGGAGGGCGTGGGATGGGTGACGATGGTAGCGTTCGAAGAAGTGGGCCAACGGCTGGCCTGGCTCGAAGGGGATGAGGGCCAGGAGAACGTTGCGGGTGAGCGCCAGATTGAGGGCGGCGTTGGGTTTGCGATGGCGGTGCCGGTCTTCCTGCCAGGCGCTGGTGTCGCGCTTGTAGTGGTTGCGGGTTTCCACCGACCAGTGCCCGCGCACCGCCTCGGTCGCGCGCTTCTTTTCGCCCACAGCGAGGCTGGAGAGGAAGTGGCGGGTGTGGCTTTTCTGCGTCTGGAGCGGGTCGTTCTTTTCCGTCCAGTCGCGCTGGATCGTAATGGCCGATCGGGCCCCCGGCAGTCCGGCGTTGACGGGCGAGATCGGGGCGACGGCTCCACAGCGCCGGTCCAGCCGCCCGTGTTCGGCTTCCTGGCTCAGTTCAAAAAAGGGGTGCCCTGGAGGGCCTGTGTCGTGCCAGCCAGGCGTTTCGAAGTGTTTTCTTTGGTGCCGATGAGGTAATCGCCGCCCTTCTCCAAGATGATGCGCACGGTGGCTTCCTTGTTGTGGAGGGGATCGGCGGTAACCAGCGCGTTGACCAGTTCGACTTGGGGGTCGGCCAGCAGCGCCCGGCCTTCGGAGACTTCGCTGTCTTCCTTTTTGCCACGGGCCACCGTCATGGCGACGGGGCGTCCGTCCTCGTGGCGGCAGAGGGTGATGATCATGCCGCATTT
>CAINDV010001134.1 GCA_903847485.1 uncultured Verrucomicrobiota bacterium | reverse complement strand
TGGGAGGCGCTGACAACCAAGCCTCCTTACGTCGGCTCCTACAGGGTTTGGAGCGAGCCTCTTTGGCGAGTTATTTATGGCCGAGACCCTTAGCTGTTGGCACTTATGGCTGACCTGGAGCCAGCACCACCCGGAAACCTATGTTAGTGTCCCGGCCTTCCGGGGGTGAGTAGCCGCCGTAGGCCGACCGGCAATGGTATGCCCAGACGTTCCAAGCGCCGCCACGGAGCAACCGGTACAAGCCCGTAGGCACGCCTTGCGGGTCGGTCACATCCCCGCCGAGATAAGGGCCGTACCAATCCTGGCACCACTCCCACACGTTCCCGTGCCGGTCGTAAAGCCCCCAGGCGTTCGGCGCATAACTCCCCACCGGAGTCGTCTGGGACAAGTGTTCCTCCTATTCGACGCGGACCCGGTAAAACCGCGCCGTGTTAGTTGCCATGCCATCGGTTAGTGTGATTGTGCCGCCCGTGCCGGAGAGCGTCTGAGCGATGGCCCAGAGTAGGTCTTCCAAGGACTCCTTATATTCCAGCGCGTAGTTCAGCCCGACCGCCGTGGTTACGGACAAGCTGAAACTGGATCCCGCCAAGGTAGGATTGACGATTGCAGGCTCCGAAACCACAGTGAGCACGCCGTTGTTTGTCGTCACCGAGTAATTGCCCAGCTTGCCGGTGGGATCGAGCAGAGTGGGCACAATCTCGTAAGGGCCGGCCGGACTGGCTGGCGTCGCGGCGCAAGCGTAGTTAGCGGTGATGTTGTCGCTGTTCTGCACCCCGATGACCGTGCCGGTGAACATGGGGTTGGTGGCGCCGTGAACGCGGACTTTGTTATCCGCAGTTACCGCCAGCGCCGCCAGGTCCACCCTGAGCGTCCCGTCCTGGTAACTGATCGTGTAGTTGGCCGGGTTGAACGTCCCGCCCGTCGCCGCGCTGGGTACGATGCTAAAAGGTGAACCGCTCACTCCCGCCGTCGCCACTGCGCCACTGCTGGTCAGCGTCACCAAACCTACCGCCTCAGAATTCGGCAACGCGCTGCTCGTGAACTCCGTTCCGACAAACGACACCGCCTGTCCGTAGGTCTTGCTCCGGTCACTCGCCGTGATCGTCAGTGCCGCAGGTGTGACCGTGAGCGTTCCGTTAGTGGAGCCGGCGAAGTTCGGGTTGTTGACTGTAGCAACGACGGTGTAGGTGCCTGCCGCCGTCGGCGGCGTGGCATTGCCATTGTAAGTAGTCGCCAGCGCCAAGCCAGGAGGCGTTGTGCTGGCCGTAACCACTTTAGGCGAGCCGTCGTAAATCTGGTTTAGAGTGCCTGGGTTCAGAACAACGGTTGCGGGGGCCGGAACTCCAGTACCCGAGATCGCATACGTATTGTTGCCGCTGGTTTGATCAGCATTGACCGTCACGTTGCCGCCATAGTTGGTCGCCACGGTCGGCGTGAAAGTCACCGTTACCGGCTGCGAACTGCCCGCGCCAACCGTGTCGCCCGACCACGCGCCGCTGAAACCGGCGGGATAGCTGATGTTGCCGACGGTCATCGCCGAGTTGCCAGTGTTAGCTATCGTCAGCGTCGCCTGAGCGGTGCTGCCTACCGGCACGTTCCCAAACGCCAAGTTCCCGCTCAGCGCAATGGTCCGCGTGGGCTCTGAAGCCGTCAGAAAACTCCAGACCGGGCTGAATGTCGAAATGCCGTGATTGTCCTTCGCAGCAATTTGCCAGAAATAGAACGTGTTGTAATTCAACACGGGCAGAGGAAACGAGGTGGCTGGCAGATCGCTCGCCACCAACGGCGGGTTCGCCGTGGTGCCGAAGTAAACGTCGTAGGTCACAGTGTCGAACGCATCGGGGTCACCGCCCGACCAAGCGAGGTTTGCCAGAATCGGCTGGTTTTGCGCCCCATCCGCGATGGAGGTGGGCGTGGGGACGAGTGGGTTTTGGTTGGCAACAACGACCGGCTTATTGGTGGTGGCAGTCCAGCCGCGTGAATCGCGCACTTCCACGATCACGTTGAAGGTGCCCAAGTTAGTGAACTGGACGGAAATCGTTTTTGACGCGGAGAGGAGCGTGTCCCAATTCCCGTCGCCGTCGAAGTCCCAGCGGACGAGCAGCCGAGAGTTGTCTGTTTCGCGGTCGAAGGAGTAGCTCGCATCAAGGGTGACAAAAGTGCCAACGTTGCCGACGGAGGGTGTAGCGACGAAATTCGCAAGTGGAGCCGTGTTAAGCGATGGTCCACCGTAAGCGCCGCGGTCGTTACTCGTTCCGTCCGGATCGTTATAGCTGACCTCCGGTTTGCCGCTGTTGATGCTCGACGAGCCCGGTTGAGGGTGAAAGTTGCCGCCGGGCCGGTCCACGAACAGCGGATCGGCCACCATGTCGCCGGCACCCATTGTCACTTTCGGTCCGGAGAGGTTGCCGCTCGTGTTGTTCCAGAAGGTGTTGAACGAGGAGAAAGCGTGCTGGTGCGAAGGATCAAGCGAATTGAAGTCTGCAATTCCGTTCTGGCAGTTCGCGATGACGCAGTTCCGAACGTCGAGCACGGCCCCAATGACAGCGTTATTCATCAGGACAGCCGTGCTATTGTTCACGAAAGTGTTGTTCTCCACCGTGACTGCCGGGGCGTAGTAGCCGTGAACGCGCAATCCCGAGCCGCTTCCACTAAAAATGTTGTTCCTAACGAGGACGTGTGCTGATTGACCGGCGTCGATGCCCAGTGAAGCCTGGAAACTATTGTTTTGAATGAGCGTTGGGCCACTTTCAGCGATGACGTAAAGGTAACCGCCAAACCCCTCAAGCAGTGTGTTCGAAGCCGTCGTAATAGTGGAAAAGCTACCAAAGATGGTCTTGCCGGGCCCTGATCCCTGCAAAGCGACTCCATTCCGAAGCGTGACACTCTCGCCATACGTTCCCGGAGCGACATGGACGATGTCGCCGGGCGAGGCGGCATTTACTGCGGCCTGGATGGTGGCATATTGGCTCGGCACTTCAAGGACTTGCCGGTTGGGCACGTAAACAATTGAACCAGTCACCGTCGCCCAATTGCCCAACGCATCGGAGACCATCGCGTAAACCGTGTTCAGGCCTGCAGCATTGGTGCCGCCGTAGGAGGACAAATCCCAATTCCGTTTGATCGTCGTGTAAGGCTCCGGTGACGACCAAGCGCTGCCGTTGTTGCTGAATTTCATCTGAGCGCCAGTTCCCAGTCCTGCCACCGCATCCATGAAGTCCAGCGCCAACGTGGCCAGAAGATCCCCAGTCGCGTACTCGCCAAAATTCACGCTGAGAGTTCCGACCGGTGGAACCGTATCAGGCGCATACGTGCCGTCAAAAGCCAAGGTCTGGCCACTGGCCAGCGCACGGCTTTGGTATGGCGGCGAATAGCGGTTGCTAATCGGCGTGAAGTTAATAGTGTACGTGCCGATAGGCAGGTCGGACACCGACCAATCCGCCCCGCTGCCGCTGTAAGTGCCCTGCGGCCCGAATACAACGAAGGCCGCATCGGCCCGATCCGACGCAACACGAATGGTACCAGAGCTGTTGGCTTCGAAGGCGCCCATATCGGGCGCGACACCGGCGAAGGGAATTCCCACGCTCGTACCCGCATCAATGGCGGGCGAACCGCCGTCTAGCCGGTAATCGCCCGTGCTGGAGTCCACGAAGAGCGGGTCGGCAGAGATGTTCCCATTGATGCCGGTCTGGCTCACGATGCCGCTATAGTTTCCACCAGCGTTAAACACGTCATTATGTGTGAGGGTGGGTAAGGCATACGCGCCGATTCCATACCCGTTGTTCGCCACGATATTGTTGCGAACAGTGTTGGAGGCGTAACCCGCAAAAATGCCTGCCGATGGCGTATTGTACGCCACGGTATTGTTCACCACCAGTATGGTAGCCGCATTGGCTGAGAGCCACACACCATTCGCGTTGTTCACTATGAGGTTGTTGGCGACTTCACAGTTTGCAGCCGGTCTTTGGGTATTATATCCCGCCCAGATTCCATAGTACCCACCGCTGATTGTGCAGTTCTTAATTTTCGATCCGCTTGATTCGAGCAGCACCGTACTCCTCGAACTGAACGAACTCGAGTTGACCAGCTTAATTCCCTCAACCACCGCGTTGTTCCCATCCACCAGCCCGTAATAACTGCTCAGGAAGTTGATCGTCGTCTTGTTCGCGCCCGCCCCTCTCAGGGAGACGCCTTGGCGCAGCACGATTCCGACATTGCGGCTTGAGTCGTGGGGCCGAAGGTTGCTGGGACGGCCAACGACGGTGAAAACACCCTCAGTAAGATACACCGTGTCTGGTGCCGCCGCTGCGTTGATGGCGTCCTGGATGGTCTCGTAAAACTTTCCATTCAGGATGATGTTGCCCTGCGTCCCGCTCACCTTGTCGATGGTGTCCGAGTAAGCAGCGGATACGTTGTTCTGAGAATCCCGATATTGAGCGTAAACCGTGTACGTCGTCAGGCCGTCCCTCCCGCCGTAGTTCCAGTCGGCCAAGTTCCAAGGATATTGTGGGCCGAAGGGTAACCAGTCGGCCCACGTTGTCCCGTCGTTGCTGAACCGCATGCGCTGCACGCCGGACCCCGAGTCTGAGGCGGTTGGAAACAGGGTGACGCTGTAGGTGTCCGTGGTGGCCGCGCCGTTGTTGATGCTGATTTCCCCAGTTGGCCCGGTGCTATCGCTAAGGGTCGTGAAGTGGAAAACGGGGCTGCGACGGAGTGTGCCGCTATCATCAATCGCTTCGATTCCCCATGAAACGCGCGTGTTAAACGGCAGGTCGGCAGCATTGAAGAACGAACCGGCCTGGCGCACGGATTTGATATTCACAGAATTGAAAGTGTCAAACGTGTCGCTCGTCGCAACATACACGTTGTAACTCATCCCCTCCCCGCCAGGGTGGCTCACCGACCAAGAAAGATTCACCGAGAGCGGCTGGCCGGTCGCATTGTCTGCGGGCGAAAGCGCGGTGATTTCCCCCGGTCCTTGGTCTAAAACCAGCGTCGCGCTTTGAGTTCCGCTGTTGCCGCTTTGCCCACAGCCATTCTGCGCACGAACACGGTAGTAGTAGGTGCCGGGAAGTTTGCCCGTGACGAACCAGGATGCGCTCGCAGTCGCGTTTGCTGTCACGTTGGCGAAATCCGGCGTCGTGGACTCCTCCAGGAAGTAAAGGGTAGCGCCGCCAATCACACCCCAAGCCACCGTATAACTGTCGCTTCGGACAGAGATCGGTTGCAAGACCGGAGTAGCAGGCGCCGGACAACTGGTCGTGATGGCGAAGTTGGCATCACTTGCGTCGGCTCCACTGGCACCGCCGCCATCAAACGCGACCGCCATCACTCGCGCCGTGGTTGACGGCGTGTTCGGAACTGTCCAGGCGAAGCCACCGCTGTTCGCCAATCCGGTCGCAATCGCCGTCCAATTCACGCCCGCATCGGACGAATAGTAAAGACTTACTGAGCTCACGGCCACATCGTCCACTGCGCTCCAAGTGACGGTTTGCACTGTTCCCGCAACCCATGTTTCACCACCGTTTGGCCGGCCCAGCGCCACGGCTGGCGCGGTGTTTGGCGCCGCCGTGGTCGAGAAACTCAGGCTGCCAGAGATCGCGAGGTTGTTGGCGGCGTCGCGGCTGAAGACGCGGTAGTTGTAGGTTGTGAACGGCGCGAGGTTCGCCAATGTGACGGAATGTGACGTGGCCAAGCTCGGAGCCAATGCCGAAGCACTGCCGCAAGGCAGGCATGGCGAAACGCCGAACTCAACCTGGCCATTCGCCGGTTCGCCGGTCGTCCAAGAAATCGTCGCCGAATTCGGTGTCGTAGCGGCGAGGAGTGAAGAAATCACGGGCGGTGTGGTGTCGCCGCCATTGTTGACGTTCACTGTCAGCGGCGCGCTGGTGCCGATGTTTCCGGCAGTGTCGTATGCCTTCACGAGAAGCTGGTACGAACCGTTTCCCGTCTGCGTGGTGTCCCATGACCAAGCGTATGGCGATGAGCCGTCTGTGAACATGCGCACTCCATCAAGGCAAAACTCCACTCTGGTCACGCCGACGTTGTCTGATGCCGACGCAATGACGGGAATGGTACCGCTGACGGTGCCGCTTGTCGGATAAGTGATTGATGCCGTGGGGTGAGTTACATCTGGGGGTGGGTGGGTTGTGTCCCAGAAAAGCCTGTAGAGCCCCGCCACATGTCTTATGGCCTCCGGCACGAGCAAAGCGGCGTGGTTTTGACACTCTTGGGCCGTGAGTTCAGCGGCCGTACTATGTGAAGCCGACTCACCTCCAATGCTGTCACTTTCGAGCTGATCGGTATATTCCGCCATGTCTAAGAAAAGTTCGAAAAGGTAAGTGCTCCGCGAGTCGCCTGAATAGCGTGACCACGAGTTATTGTACGAAGAATTCATGTCCAAGCAGATGTAGTCGGTGTAATCCCCCTCCTGAGCCGCGATGCTCGATGGATTTGCTCCTATCCAGTCTTCGTACTCATCGTCATTTACTCCAAGTACGCCACCATGAGGATCGCGGTGGACGTGTGCTGGGACCGCCATGTCCGCCAATAGGTGACCAACTCGACCCAACAGCCAGTAGGCGGTTCCGGTATTGCCTGCTTGGTAGTTGCTCACCGCCTGGTCAAACAGACTCTGCCCTCTCGTCACGGCGCTCTCATACGGGTACGGGAAGAAATAGAGGCCAGCGTCGTAGCCAATGTCTGGATCCCAGAAGTGTCTCATGTAGTTGCTATCTGGGACTGATGTTAGGCACCAATCGGGAGCGCCAGCATCTTCCTCATACATTCCTTCCAAGATCAAGGCGCCGCCAGCCGCCGCTGAACAGGACCCGTACTGAGTCCCCGGCAGGCCTAAGTGGTCCGCAATATCTGTTTTCATGGGAGAATCATCCAGCATTTGATAGGCGCGGTAGCCAATCCACTCGTGTGCCTGTTCCGGGTACAATATGGAGACCTTGCCGTCTTCCATTTTGGACCCAAAGTGAAGGTTGCGTGTATTGTCCTGGGTGTCAGTCTCGCCTGGTACGGCTGCCACCTCGGCCTCGAAAACGAATGGTTTTCTTGTTTCCGTTGAAGCCGGCTGCCATAGGAAGACCGCTTCTGCGGTTTGGCCTGGTCGTAGCATGGCAAAATTCGTTTGCCACTCAGCAGCGGTGTTGCCGGTGGGGCTTTTCAGCAAAACGGTAAGAGTTACGTTGCTTTCAACAAAGGAGCCCTCGTTCCGGACGGTCACAAACACGGAGGCAAGCTCCGAGGCCGCGAGGGTTTGTCGCTCGATGCGGATACGAGTCAGATCGAGATCGTGGATTTTTGTGGTCGGTTGTTGAAGCGCGCGCGCAAGGGCTAACCGGCCATAACCAAAAACGGCATCTCGACCCGTGCGGCCCAAATCCTCGGTTGTTTGGAAAAGGGACTGCTCCACCTGAGTGTTGCTGAGATCTGAGGCCTCCGAGAGAAACAAGGCTGCGGCAGCGGCGGTCAATGCAGCGGAGGCTGACGTGCCGCTTCTCATAGTGTAATCGTCGTCCAACGTTGTGCTGAGGATGCCCATGCCAGGGGCGGAGAGATTGATGTGGCTACCGCTGTTTGAGTCGGGCCATATCTGGTCGTTCTGGTCGGTAGCCGAGACGGCAAGCACAGAGCCGCAGCCGGCAGGGTAGATTGGGTCAATTGTGGCGTCGTTGCCGGCCGCGGCCACCAGGACCGCGCCTTTGCCGTGCGCATATTCCATCGCGTCATCAAGGATTTGCGACCACGAATAGCCGCCAATGCTGAAGTTAAGCACTCTGGCTCCGTGGTCCGCTGCGAAAAGCGTGCCCTCCACCACGTCCGCATAGGTGCCTTCGCCAGCGGCGTTCATGACCTTCACCGGCAAGAGCCGGCAACCAAAGGCGACGCCAATGACGCCAACGTGGTTGTTGCCTTCGGCGGCGATGATCCCGGCGACGTGCGTGCCGTGGCCGTGGTCATCCGAGGGGTCGGCATCGTCATTCGCGAAGTCGTAGCCGGGCAGCACCTGGTTCTTCAGGTCGGGATGGGTGAGTTCAATGCCGGTGTCCAGCACCGCCACAACCACGTCACTCCGGCCCGTCGTGACTTGCCAGGCGCCAGGCACTTGAATCTTGGCCAGCGCCCACTGGGAAGGATACAGCGGGTCATCCGGCTGAAGCGGTTCAGCCGCCATGGTGCTGGCGATGAAGTTCGGCTCGACCGCGGTGACATTCGTGTTGGTGGCCTGCCTATCCACGAACTGCTGCACGGTGATGCCCGCCGGCAGCTTGAGGCGGAACAACCGCAGCGCCTCGGTCTGGCGCAGAACGGTGGCACCGGTGTCGCGCAGGATTTGGGCGATGTCCGCTTCGCCCAGGCGCTTATCAAACCGGACCAGGACTTCGCCTTTTGCCACGTTCACCATGCGGTTGAGCCGGCGGTCAAGACACGACTCCATGTCCAGAACCTTCCCGCGTGCGGCGGCGGTTGGCACCAAAACGTCGGTTGGCGGGGATGCTGGAGTGGCCGCTGCCGGCTGGACAGCGGCGGACTCTGGCCCCGGAGGCTGCGTTTGGTTGTCGTGCGTTACCGCTGCGGCATCATGTGATTCTCGTTGTTGCCGCGTTTGCCTTCGGTTCAGCAGGAAACCGCTGAGAAGGACCAGCAGCACCAGAACAGTTGCCGAGACCAGTAAGGAAGTGTGTCGTTTCATAGGGTGGTTGTGTTCTTTGAGAGGTTGTCGCTGACTTGATTGTGGCAGCGAACGGTCATTCGGGCCAGGTTGAATTGATAGTTCGAAGAGGTTCTTTCAAAACCTTGGTTCCGGTAGGGCGAGGCTCCTGCCGAGCCGGCGTGGGGCGCGGGAGGGGAAGGCTCCGCAGGAGCGTCGCCCTACCGCGCGTCGCGATTACCAGAGCCAGCCACGAAATAGCGTTCTTGTGTGAGTTCATAATGTGTGCCTTCGGTTTCTCAGGAGCATTCCCGCCGCGAGCGAAAACCGCTCGCGCTTTTCCAAGCGCCGAAAGCCTACGCCAGCCGGGCCGCAGGCGGCAACGGATTTCGCTGTTCACCGCTCGCAAACCCAACCCGGCGAGCAGGGCTGTTGGTTGCGCCGTTACCATGACTCAGTCGAAATCGAGCGGCCCAAGCGGCAATGATCCTACCGGACGGCTCGGCAGGAGCCTCGCCCTACCACGCCCGGCGTTTCCATACACGCGCTAAACGGCGGTGGGGTTTCGGGGGTGGCCGGATGACCTCGCTCCTGACGCTGCCGCGCTGCCCCACGGTCGGGCACCGAAGGTCCGACCGGTTCCACTAACCGGCGCGGCGCGGCCCCGTTCGCGACCCCGGTAGGAGGCCAGCCGCACCGTGCGCAGAGCTCCCTTTCCGCCGCGCTAAAGTTCGCAATCTAGGAGAAGCGGCACGCCACGGCTTCCTATAGATTCCTCACATGCGTTACCAAACTGAACATACACAAACAGCAATGAATGCAACCGCCGCCGCCCAGTTCGAGACCCCGCCTGCGGCGGGTAAAACCGTCCGGGGAATCTGTCTGGGATTCCTGTTCCTCGGCCTCGGCGGAGCAATCCCAAGCGCGTTCGGCGCGAACTTCCCGCCTCAAGGTGACGACGCCACCCCCAGCATGGGCCTGTTCCGGATCATCGTGGATCCGGCGTTCCGCGTCCTGATGGATCCCACCGGGCCACCGACGTCGTACCTAGGTTACCTTGGTTATCACAGCGTGGACGGACGGATGACCAGCCCGACGCTGGTGGATACTGCCACCACGATCGGGCGGAGCAGCCGCAACAATCGCTTCTACGTGTTTCCCGGCGCGGGCATTCCCATCGGGGCCGGATCGTGGGATGTGGTTTTCGGCTACGGGGAATATCCTGCCATCCCGTTTCAGTTCTTTGCGGCTCCCGCCAACACGGAGGAGGTCTTGACGGAAATCAAGAAGTTCATCCTCTCGACCGATCCACGAAGCGATCAGAAATGCGACCCGCGCATACCGTACGCTCCGATCAACTGGCCCATGGTCAAGGCGGGCACCTTCGCCGGCGTCGCGCCACGGAGCCTCGGCATGTTGCAAGGCAATGTCCCCAACGGCCCCGCCGGACCGGACCTTCCCGCCCGCAGTTTCTTTGACATTTTCGTGGAAGTGAACCTCCCGCCGCTGCCCAGCACGGCCTCCATCGTGGCCTTCCCGCCCGGGGGCGCGATCCTCACGAATGACACGCCGCTGATCGTGACGAATTTCAATCTGACCACCCTCCCGCCCTCGGTGATGTATATCCACGGCGCCACGCCGGCGGCGGTGCCGCTGCGCTTCAAGTTCAACAACCCACCTTACTGGGCCGCCGGGGATTTGTTCGGCACGCTTGTGCTGGCCGGGCACGGCACGTTCACCAACGACTGTTCCAATGAAGCGGCGCTTGCCGCGGCGGTGCTGGGACCGCTCGGCACCTCGGCTAGTGAATTGCCCATCGGATGGCTGCGACCGAACCGTCTATGCCCTTCGCCGGCGTCGAGTTATGATTCCGTGAAGAACGAAGACATCTTCAAGTTCGCGATTCCGGGTTTCACCATCCAGGCACGGAACTTTGTGCATACCAATTTTCCCAACCCGATTAACCCGCCGCCTGTCAACGGATCGGCCACCTACAGCGCCCCAGCGACGCTGGTAACTCTGGAAATCTCGGTGGACGGTCAGTCCTGGCTCCCCGCGCAAGTGACCGGTCCCTTGGTGGTGAAGATCTCCAATACCACGACCGGCACTGTGAGCACGGTCACCTATGACACGGAAATGCTGCAACTGAACCTCTCGGGCAACAGCCCGTTTGGTCCCATCTCGCTGCGTGAAAGCCCGACCCGAGCTACTCTGGGCAAACACACCATCGGCCCCGATCCCCGCGGCTTCCGCATCAGCAGTTTCTTCGATGTGTGGCTGGAAATCAGCACCGACAACGGCCAGAGTTGGGTGCCGGCCGATCGAGCCGTGCATGTCCAGGCGAGCGCACCAGCCGCGGCACCTAACTCCATCACCATCCGAGCCGTCCCCGGCGCTCCTGGCCTCCAACTGCAATGGCTGGGCAACTTCCCGCTCCTCTCGTCGCCCAAGCTGGGCAGTCCTTTCACACCGATTACGGGCCAGGTGAGCTTCGACGGAATCCTCAGCACCTATCACATCCAGCCGTCCACGGCGGCCGCGATGTTCTTCCGCTTGGGGCAGTAGCCCCATCCCGCGGCACGCCAGTTTCAACTTCAACAAGACCGGGCTTCGGCCCGGTTTATTGCTGTTGAGCCGTCTCAACTGAAGGCTGACCAAATCCGCACCCGGGTCGTCCGTTCACGTCGAGGATCCCAAGTGACGAATCATTTCGTGAACATTCCCCGCCACGGCGGCAGCGCGGGCAGGGCGAGCACGATCGGCGGATCGGTCAGGCGCAGCGGACGCAGGCGCAGGTGCGGGCGGCCACCTTCGTCCAGCGTCGCATTCCGCACCCGCTGGCTGGCCACCAATCCAACCGGCAGCGTGCAAACAATCGTGGCGAGTTCAGCGGACAACGGGATGAACGCTGCCAGCAGATAGAATTCCGGCAGCGTCGGCCGCTGGATGCAGAACGGTCCCGGTTTCAGCAGCACGGTGCCGGAGAACGGCACGCCCTGCGGCACGCCCTCGGTGAAGGTGCCGACAAACGTGAACCCGCGCGGCTTGGCCGGACCTTCCACCACCCCGGCCAGTGGTGGTTCCGCCGCCGGTTGGGGGGAGGCCAGGAAGTGCCAGACGGCTTGGGCAAATTGGAGCGGATTGAGCCGCTTGGGCAGCGCTCGGAATTCCTGCGGCGACACGCCCACGAGCAGGCTGAAGGTCGTGGAGAAGCTGCCGAGCGACAAGTAGCCGACCGCCATGCAGATCGCCGTGATCGAGGCCTTGGAAGTCAGCATCAACTCCTTGGCCCGCTGCATCCGCAGGCATGACAGGAAATGCCCCGGCGTCGTGCCAGTCAGCTCATCGAAGACGCGCACCAAGTGGAACTTGCTGATCGCCGCGATCCGGGCGAGCTGGTCCAAATCCAGCGGTTCGTCCAAGTGTGCCATCATGTGCCGGATGACCCGCTCGACTGACGCGGTGTAAGCTTCCACCGTGTCGCTGCGATGGACGAAGGCGGTGGTTTCGGACTTCGGACTTCGGACTTCAGACTTTACGTTGTCACTCGGCATACGCGGCCAAAGCCTCCTTCAGCGACGCCGGCACCACCGTCGGCACCAGGCGCCCGCCTTCGCGTCGCATCGCCGCCACCTGCTGTTCGCCGCGCGCGACCAATTCCTCCTGACCGCTTTTTACGCGCCAATACTCGAACGCCAGCGTGATGCGGTTCTGCACCAGATCCGCCAACCTCATGCGCACGATGATTTCGTCAAACGCCGCCAGTTCCGCTAAGTATTCGCAGGCGCAGCGCACCGTGGCCAGCGCCAGGCCGTGGCTCAACTCCCCGATCACATCCGGCGCGTGGTCGCGCAAAAACATCTCGCGACAGCGGCCCTGCCAGCTCAGGTGGTTGGTGTAATAGACGTTGCCGACCAGGTTCGTTTCGGCGAAGCCGACCGTGTGGCGGTATTCGTAAAAGCGGGTGGACATGGGGAACGTCCTTTCAGGTGGAAGGCTCAAGGAGGTGCGAAATCCGAAATCCGAATCCCGAAATCCGAATGAAATCCGAAGCTCGAAATCCGAAATCTGAGCCTCGCGGCCATTTCGGAGGCCACCCGTGAATCGCGTCGCTTCCTGAGAACCGGCACTGGATTGCCCGCTCTAGCGCCCGTCGCACCACTGCACTTGTTCCCACCGGGACCGTTTCGGACTTCGGATTTCGGAGTTCGGATTTCATTCGGATTTCGGATTTCGAGGTTCGGATTTCTTCCCTCACGCCACCGCCAGGCCCGCCGGTTGCTCCCCCGCCGCCGCGCGTTCAAATGCCACGCCCACAACCAGCGGTTTCTCCGCGCCACGCACGGCCGTCGCGCAGGTGGCGATCGCCAGTGCGCCTGAGCGCAACGTCACCCAGCCGTCGGTGCCCACCGCGTCCAGCACCAGCGGCGCTTCCGCCCGCACGCCGGCTTTCTTCAGGCACTCGCGCGCGCTCCACAGCCGCGTCGCCGCCGTGTCCAGGCTCTCGGCCCGCTCGGTCGCGAGGCGTTGCGCGAGTTGAAATTCCCTGTCGCCCAGCAGGTCGCGCCAGACCTCGACTGGCCGCGCCGCGACTTCTTCCAAGTCACAGCCGAGCCGTCCGCTGCCGGCTACCGCCAGCGTGAGATTGCCGGCGTGCGCTGCCGAAACCTCCACCGTCTCCAGCGTCACCGGTTTGCCGTCCGGCCGATGCCAGACCCGCGCAGCTTGTCCCAGCGCGTGCTGGATGGCGTCGCTGCTGCGTTGCGTACGACCGCCCTGTTCGAGCGTCACGCGCACCGGCGACCGCGGTGCCAATTCTTCCAGACTCCGCTCAAGGTACGGCCCGGCCAGCGGCTCCGGCCACGCGCCCGGCAGTGCGATGCTGCCGACGGCACGCAGATGCAACCCTTCCCAGCGCTCGACGACTTCGCCGTTTGTGTCCGTCACTTCGAGGTCGTAAACAAATTCGTTTCCGTCACGCCGCCGTTCCTTGGCGCGGACGAACCGCACGCCGGTCTCCACGCGCCTGACCACGAGGCGGTCAATGCCCGTCGGCAGGATTCGTAGGTGCGGGATGCACGCCTGAATCGCATGCAACGCCGCGTCGCGCGCGCCCGGATTGCCCAGCACAAACTCCGCCGGCAGATACGGCCCAAACCACGCCGCGCCGTCGTCGGGCGTCAACTCCGCCACGCACTCCTTCGCCCTGAGCAACCGATAGCCGGCCACGCGGCAGAAGCGGCCTTGGTGAAAAAGAATTCCGCCGTACAAATCTGCCGCCGGCTCGAGCGGCAGCCGCTCCGACGCCACCGGCGAAAGCGTCAACCGCGTCGCGCTGCCCTCGTCCGCCGCGCCGAAGCGGCACAGCGCGCGGAAATGATCCACATAAAAATCGGTTTCCTCCGATCGCAGGCAAACCTCCACCACGTCCAGCGCCCGGCGCAGCGCGGCGATGCGAATCGTCGTCGGCCCCTTCGCCGACACGGCGATCGGGCGCGTCAGCTCGACCTGTTCAAAGCTCGGCGGCACGGCTGAACCAGTCAGCGCCATCGCCGTCTGCGCCATCGCTTCCAGACCAAGCACCGCCGGGAAGAGCTTCTCCCTCTGAACAATGTGGTCGTTTATATAAGGGTCCGCGTCGAGCGACAACGCCGTGTCCAGAACCAGTTCCACGTCCGGATAAAACGCCCGCTTGCGCTCCAGGAACCGCCACAGCGGCAGCTCCGTTTCCGCGAATTTGATCGTCGGCGGTTCGCCGAACCGGCCCGTCACGACCAGCGCCACCGGCGTCTTGGCGCAACTCAGCGCCGCGCACAAAATCCGCACGCCCTCGTCCGGCGGGATCGGTGTGATGCCCTGTGCGATGAGCGTTTCCATCCGCCCCAGTCGCTCGCCCATGCCGACGCCGGACCACACGGACCATTCCATCGCGAGACAGCGGCAGCGCGGATGCCGCGCTTGAAATTCCTCCGTGAACGCGGTCATCCATTCGTTCGAGGTGGCGTAATCCGCCGCCCCGCGCAACCCGGCCCGCGCGATGATCGAGCCGAACGTCACCAGCATCCGCAACCGGCTCGCGTCCATGGCGGCCAGCACATTGCGGATGCCCTGCAACTTGGGCGCGAGCGTCGTCTGAAACGCCGCCTCGTCCAGCGCGCTGATCAACTGCGGCGTGTTCGTGCCCGCGCCGTGCAGAATCGCGGTGATCGGGCCGAGCTTGGCCGCCGCTTCGCTCACCGCCGACCGAACGGCCTCAGCCTCGGTCACGTCGGCACGCACGTAGCAGCACGGCACGCCAGCGGCCCGGATGCGCGAAAGATTCTCCGCGAGTTCACGGTCCGCCGCCGGATCGGAGCGACCCAGCAACGCAAGCTTTGCACCGGTCGCGCGGCCCAGCGCCAGCGCGCATTCCGCCGCGATGCCTTTGCCGCCACCGGTGACGAGCAAAACGTCGCCAGGGCCGATGGGAAGTTGTTCTTCGTCCGCGCCCGCCAGCGGATCCTCCAGGGAAATGAGCTTCAGCCTTGGCTCACGTCGCCGGCCCTCGGCGTCGTAATGCGCCTCCATGTAACCGCTCGCGGCCGCCACTTCCGCCGCGACCCACTCGACGGTCTGCGGATGCGCGGGCGGCACGTTCACGACGCAGGTCGTCAAGCCGGAGATTTCCTGATGCAGCGTTCGCGCAAAGCCCGCCCCGCCCCAGCCGTGCTGGACGAGCACGAAGCGCGGCGACTCCTTCAGCGCCAGCGCCGCACGCCCCGCTTCGAGGAGCAAGCCAACGTGTTCTTCGCCCGTCTTCTCCGGCAGACAGAGCAGCACGCCACCGCCGCCCGCGGCCGTCAGCCTTTCGCGCAGCGCCGCCGCGAGCGGATGATTCTTTGGCGCGAACACTTGCCAGCCCACCTCCCCGGCGCGCGGCTGTCCCAGCCGCAGCGAGGTCGCGTCGTCCAGGTCGTGGAAATGGGCTGAATCCACGCCTCCAACCGCGGTCGCTGCGGCTCGGACAGTCCCTCGCCGGGGACGTTTCACCGCCACCAACTCGACGGCGAAACTCTGAATCCAGATGTCCACGCCCGGCGGCTGACGGCGCTTGTCCTCGGCGCGGGCGCCGCCGCCGGTTTGCTTGACTACCTCCAGCGCGCGGGCGACCTCCGCCACGCTCGCGTCCGCGAAATCCGTCAGCCCCACCACGCGCGGCAGGCCGAGCCGCTTGGCCGCCTCGGACACGAGCTGGCCCACGGTGATCGAGTTCAAGTGCAGATCGCTCAACATCCGGCTGTCGTTCTCCACCGCCGTCGCCGGCAACTCCGCGCGCTCGGCGACAAGCTGGCGGACGAGTTCGAGGGCGTTGGTGGCGTCAACCGCCGGCTGTGCTGCCGGCGTCCCGCCGGCAGGAACGGCGCTTGATTTGGCTGATGTCGCCTTTGTGGACACTGCGTCCGATTCTGCTAGCGGGACGCCGGCAGCACGCTTCGTCGCATCACTTACCGGCGCCTGTTCGCACGGATTGGCGAAAAATTTCGGCTTCCAGTCGAGGTCGAAAGGCCGCGTGAACCGGCCGGCGAACAACGCCTCGTGCCGCACCGGCGCGCCCAGCGCGAACGCCGCGCCGACCGCTTGCAACAAGCCTTTCACCGACGCTCCGCCCGCGTCGAGCGCGACCACCGGCACATCGGCCGTGTCGCGCACCAAACCGCTGAGGATCTGGCCCGGCCCGACTTCGATGAGCAGATCGGGCGCGCCGGCACCGGCCAGCAGCGGCTTTTCCGGCGACTCGCCATTGCTCCGTGCGTCGAGGAGTTCCGCCAGCGCAACGCCGAAGCGAACCGGCGAAGTCACCTGACGGCACAGCAACAGGCGCAAATCTTCGCCGGCCCCGAGCGCGGTCCCGGTCACGGTGGAAACGACGCGATGGGCCGTGGCCCGGAGAGGAATGTGCGCCAGTTCCTCCGCCAGCACGGGCACGGCGGCGGCGACCAGCGGCGTGTGAAAAGCGTGCGACACCGGCAGCGTCGTGGCGCGGAGGCCCTGCGCCTGGGCGCGCTTGGCCAGCGCCGCAATGTCGGCCGCCTCGCCAGCGACCACAGTCTGGCGCGGCGAGTTGAAGCCCACGATCGTGACCGCCCCGCAGTTCAGGAGCGACTGCACCTTCCGCCACGGCGCTTCGACGGCGAGCATCGCGCCGGTCGCGCTGCCCAAGTCTGACATGGCCGCGCCGCGCACTTGTGCAATCCGCAGCAGTGCCGCCTCGTCAAACGCCCCGGCCCAGTGCAGCGCGGTAATCTCGCCGAGGCTGTGGCCGATGGCGGCGTCCCCAGTGATCCCGAATTCGCGCAGCACCGTCAGGCCCGCCAGCGACGCCGTCGCCACGGCGGGCTGGACGACCCGCGTTGAAACTGTGTCACCGTCCGCCGGCAGCGCGGCTTGCTCATACAACTCGCGCACGGAATCGAACCGCCGCCGCCAGACGCCGCCATCAAGATGCGTCGGCGAACCTTGGCCCGGAAAAAGAAACGCAATTCGCGGCGCGGCTGTGCGGGTGCCCAGGAAAATGCCTTCCGCGAAATCCATCTTAGCCATCTCAACGGCTTGCAACAACGACCGCAGCGTCTGCAAGCGCTCCGCGAGTTCCGCCGGTTTCGCGGCAACGATGGCGGCACGCAGCGGGCCTGTGCCCCTCACCCCAGCCCCCTCCCCAAAGAGAGAATCCCCCCAACAAGTGCGCGACTGGCGCTCTTGAACCGGAGCGCCTTCGCGAAGGGGCACGGGCGTAGTGGCACGGGCGTCTCGCCCGTGTGTTTCGATTCGCACGGGCGAGACGCCCGTGCCACAACCC
>CAINDV010001133.1 GCA_903847485.1 uncultured Verrucomicrobiota bacterium | reverse complement strand
ACCCCGGCGGCGGCCACGCTCACACGGTCGGATCTTGGGCGGCCCCCCGGCCCTCGCTCGGTGGCGGAATGGCCGGAGGAAGATGCCTCGACCCGGCCCCACCTGTCGCCGCCCTCGACCACGGCTTCGCGAGCACGGCCTCGGTGGCGACCGCCACTTATACGCACCGCGCCGCGCCAGCTTCCCCGAACTACCGTGACACAGTGCCTTTATGTCCCTCCAACCCGCCCTCAATTCGCGCCTTGAAACTGCGCCAATCTGTCCCAGAGCCACATCTGTCCTTCGGCCTCACTTCGCGCGGCACAGCCTCAAGAAACAGCCAAACGGGGGAGCCCCCCCGCACCCCCCCACACCGGATGCACCTACGGTGCAAACAAATCCCCGATGCTTCGGTGGCTACTAACTGGGAGCCAACGGGTTGCGATGTTTGCAAACTGCTAACAAAACCGGGCGCAACACCGTGCATTCCCTTGTGCACCAAGGGCTGGAGCTTGTTTGCACCCGCCATCTGGCATGTCCGGTGGGCATTCCGGGATTGAAAGCCCTTTTGAGATCGACCACGCTTGGCGCTCAGAAGACACAGCCGTGTTATGTCCGATTCAAACCAGTCTCCACCGCCACTGAGTGAACGGATCGACCTGGAGAAGCTCTCGTATATTTGGGGCATGGCATCGCTACCGATCTCCGATACACCGGCGAACTTTCTGGTTGCGGGCGGCAGCGTCAGCGGCAAGACCATCACCCTCCGGCTCATCATGCAGTCGGCGCTAACCCCCATTGGGCTTGGTCTCGATCACCGTGCGCTTATCTACGATGCCAAAGGCACTCTGGACCCAGTCCTTCGCGGCATGGGCCTTCACTGCCCGATCCACGTCCTGAACTCGTTCGACCGGCGAGGTGCTGCGTTGGACATCGCCGACGACGTCACTTCTCCATCGGCGGCCAGGCAACTGGCGGACTCTCTCATCCCACGGGAGGAGTCCGCGCAACCGTTTCTTGGCGAGGCCGCCCGCGCGGGCATCGCCGACAGCCGAGCGACAACGCGGCCACTGGAACTGGCGGATCTGAGACGATTAATGGCCGGCGCAATATGCTAAGCACGGCATCAGGCTAACTGTTGAATGCTAATCGCCAGCGTTCGAAAAAGCGATTGTGGAAGTCGGGATGCCCTACCTCAATTGCGGTCAAAGCGCAGGATTGACGGGGTGCGATCGTTGGCTGTTGCTTGGACCGCAGCGTTGCCTGCCGGACTGCTCAATATTCACTCTCCTGCCGTCGGCAACTCCCCGTGCCGTGCCTGGGGATTTCACTTTTCGTGGGCAATGCCCCGAATGGGTCACGCCCGCAGCAAACACTCCTACCCTCAGGGTGCTTTCGATTCCAGGTATTTGATTTCCTTTTTCAGCAGGTTGGAAATCCTGTGCTTGGCTATGTAAACTCTAGCCCGGTTCACTTCCAATGCTCTGGCAACGTCGCTGGCCGATTGTTCTTTTATCACATGAAGATAAAAGATTTGGAATTCGGTAGGATTGGCCTTCCGCTTCACTCGTTCCAGTGCAGTGTTTATCAGGTTAAATTGCCACTCCTGATCCCACAATGCTTCGAGATTCACGCCTTGCGGGTCGGGAACGCGCTCAATTTGAGGGGTCGCGCGCGTGTCCGTTGGGTCCTCGGCCGTGATCAAGACTTCGCGACCAAGTTTTCGAAACTGATCGGCGATTCGTCGTCGCGTCACAGTCAGGAGCCAGCCCTTGAATGAGCAGACCTCCGGATCGTAATTGAATTTTCCGATCTGTTTGGCAACCGAAAGAATCGTATCCTGGACGACGTCCTGGGCGTCCTGATCTCCCAAACCTGCCTGCCGGGCGACAGTGTAAATCAGCCTCCAGTATTTCTCGAAAAACTCTTGCCAACTCTGGCTATCCTCCCAGTGTTCGAGGCGTGCCAACAAGCTTCGGCGCGTGGCATTCGTTTCCAAACGCGGCCTCTTAATGAGCATTCTGATCGTTTCCACAAGACGACTGACGATGCGCGCTTTCATGGAACAAAGTCAAATCAGAAATCAATGGAGGTTGAGGACCGCGAACTGACGACCCGCAGTTGAGCATTACCTCTCAGGGTCAGATTGCAGCTCTGGAATGACCGCAACGTTGCCAGTAATGCCGGCGCTATTCCCGTTCCTCTGATTCCGCGCCTCCGTGGTGCTGAATTTTACCCAGAGGTATGTCCGCGACGGATCGCTCGTGAAATGGAAAGCCGTTCCCACCGGAATCTGGTTGAACGTTTTCGTGGGCGACGAAGAGGGTGGTTCCGAAGGACGGCCGCTCGAAACTGGGGAGCGGTTAATATCGGGGATTGCCCGGGGAGAATAAGTGGGGCGCCAGGTTGGCGGCACATAACCGGGCGAACGGCTTCCTTGAGCCCGGGACTGGTCCAACATCTGGCGGTTGCGAAGCTCTTGCGCCTGAAAACGCTGCTGATAATCCAATTGCTGGTGCTGGCGGAGCGAGTCCATTTGTTGCCGGGTGGTTTGCGCGGCCGCGCTCTGTGCCTGAAGGGCGTTTTGCAGGTTACGCTGGTCCCGCTGCCAGCTCGATTGAGCAGGAAAGTTCGGAACGAATTGTGGTGGAGTGTAGTGTGGAATCGTGGGCGGCGGCCTGTACTGCGGGATCGAAGGCGGTGGACTGTAATGCGGGATGGATGGCGGAGGGCTATAGTGCGGGACTGAGGGCGGCGGAGTGTAAGTCGGCGTCGTGAACGGCGCTGCCCAAAGCGTGTGGGCCATGGCCGCCCCGGCCAGAAAGCTCCACCGCAGACAATTTCGAAGAACAAACGTGGTCGTATTCATTACACAATGAATCGCTCCCGCGCGCTCGAATCTTTCAACAAATGCAAAAAACTTTTGGACGGCCGGTGACCCACCCGTTTTCAGATTTTTGATAGAATCGGGCTGCTGTCAGCGATTACCTCCTCGTCGGGAAAAAAGTTAAAACAACAACATGAAACTGAAAGGACATTAATATGCTACAGATTATCCTCATCATTATGGGAATCGTTTACTGCGTGCGCCGGCCACGGGTCGCACGTTTGACGGCCGCGGACATACCGGGCGTCTCACCGGACCTGATCGAGTCGTGGAAGAGGCTCGAATTGAAAAGCATTGACTGGTTTCTGGTCGCCAGTTGGGGAGTATCCGTGATGGGCACGATTTTCGGAACGGTTCTGGCCCTGGCAATCCCCGACAGTGGCATGGCCATCACCGTAGTGATCCTGGCGGCGTTTTTGGCGGGCTTGACGGTTTCGGCCATTTATGGCAGCCGTTCCGCGCAGTTGAAAAAGCAGATGATGCAGCAAACCTCCTTCAGGTTGCCGTGAGCGAAGTCACCACCAAGCGATGCGGTGCCCATGAACGCCCCCTGCCAACCGATATATATGGGACGTCTGGGGGCTTCACACCTTTTATCATTTACATTCGCCGTTCTCGCGTCGTTAAATTCCGAAGGGCGGTTGGTTGCGCCTCCGAAAGACTTGTATGACTGACACGAAATTCAGTTGTCCTAAATGCAGCGGGCACATCGCGATCGATGTGCAGGCGGCGGGCGCTACAGTTGCCTGCCCGCATTGCTCTGCGAGCATTCTGGTTCCAGGCAGCAACGGACAGAGGAAGCTCAAGCTGTTGCGGTCTGCGATAGGCGTTGTCGTTGTGGGAATTGTCCTTGGTTTTGGAAGCTGGCTCGTGATGGCCATGATCGCGCGGCCTTCAGCGCCGGCTGAAACGGGGGTCAGGTCAAGGGGCGAAACTCGTCAACTGGAGAATTTCTCAGGTCTATCGCACGGGATCTGGTGAATCACATGCAATCACCGAGGAGGGGGCTGCGAAGGGGCTGACCTTTTTGATTGCGGAGGCCACCTTGAGCACAAACGCCCACCAAGCTCTCACGAATGCGAGTGAAAGCTATACCGTGGAGCTTTGCCATCTGGTAATGCCAGGCGATGAGCGGATTAGCCCAACGATCACCACCCAAAGGACGACCACAGGTGAGCCGAAGGTGGATCTGACCCTGGTGTTTGTGGTCCATGGAAGTTCCAGCTACCCGAAACCTCCCGTAATTGTCCTCAACGATACCATCAAACTGCCCCTCATGGAGCGAAAGCGGGTGAAATGAAGATCCCAGAGCAATCCTTTCTTGACCGCCGGTCAAATGGCGTCCCGGTATCTGAGTATTTGGACCGCCAACTCCTGATCCAATTTTATCACCCGCAGTTCGGGCCAGATATTCTGCTGAAGAAGATTCTCGTTGTCGGGATTGGCGGAAACGGCAGCCACCTCGCGCTGGCCTTGACGCGCATGGGCTTCGCGGAGGTCGCGCTCGTGGACAAGGATACCGTTTCCCCCAGCAACCTCACTCGTCAGGTGCTGTACACGAAGTCAGACGTCGGGAGGTTGAAAACAGACGCTGCAGCCGATTTCCTGAGAGGACAGAGCATTTGTTCGGAAATCAAGGTCCACACAATGGATGTGCTCGTCGAACGGCAACGCTTTCTGAACCTGGTGCGGCAAGCCGATTTCGTATTCTCCGTCGTGGACCAACTGAACGTGACCTTTTTTGTGACGGCAGCCTGCCTGAAGGCCATGAAGCCCATGTGCAGCGGTGGCACGTTCGTCGTTGGCGGCTTCGGTACCACGGCGGTGATGCAACGTCCGGAGGGTCAGCCGTGCCTGGCCTGCAATCTCCTCAGCAAAGAACCGCCTGCGGATTGGATTCGATTCTACTCCACCTTCTCGGATGACCGGCCTGAAGAGACCGGCGAACTGGACCTCTCCAAAGTGGCCGCCTATGATGGGGTCATCAAGTTGCCAACCCGCGATCCTTCCACCTACATCACCGCCTCGACGGGTTCAAACCTGATGATCGCCTTGATGATCAACTGGATGATGGGCAATTACGTCAACGAAAGGCTCATCTTCAATCTGCTGAACTTCTATTTTGACAAGGACTTGGTCGCTCTCAACCCGCATTGCCCGTTGTGCAGTCATGAGAACAACGGCGAATGAGTGATTAGAATCTGCCTATGAAAGCATGCTCATCTTGCGGAAGAGACAATGATGACACCTCGGTCACGTGCAGGGAGTGCGGCACCGAGTTCGCTGCGCCGGAAGCGATTCGGGACAAGCCTTCTTTACGATCAATTTCCTTCAAAGAAGTGAGCGGGCATGTGGCCCATTACTTCCGCGGAAGACTTACGAGGTTGTTCCGAAGCTTCGGGCCGGCGTCTGGAGATGTCGTCAGTTTCGAGACTGCGTCTCTTGATCAGATTAGGGCTAGAGCAGAGTCCGGCAATGCGCACGCCCAATATGCGCTTGGACTCCGTCACTACGGCGGCAAAGGCGTTGCCGTGGATTATGTCGAAGCGCTGAAGTGGTTCAGGAAGGCGGCGGAACAGGAGCATGCTGGTGCGCAAGGCAACCTAGGCGTTTGCTACGCCGAAGGGCTTGGCGTGCCACAGGACCTCATGGAAGCCGGCAAATGGTGGCGCGAGGCCGCTAAAAAGCGCGATCCGTTGGCTTTACAGAAGCTCACTGAATGCCTCAAAGCGGCGGGCGAGATCAGGGACGGTGAAGTCATGGTTGGTTATGTTACTACCGGAGACTCCGCCGAAGCGCAGCGGCTGATGCTAGAAGCAGCGAATGGCGGACATGCCGAGGCCCAGTTCAGGGTTGGCGTAAACTATGGGGCAGGCAATGGACTGCCGCAGAACATGTCGGAGGCGGTTGCATGGTTTCGCAAAGCTGCGCAACAGGGGCACGCGAAGGCGCAGAACTTCCTCGCGGCATGCCTTTTCGATGGGAACGGGGTGGCGCCAAGCATCCCGGAAGCGATCCATTGGTGGCAGGCATCTGCGCAGCAAGGGGATCCTGATGCGCAGCACGCTCTTGGCGGCTGCTACCTCAATGGTACGGGCGTGACAAAGAGTTTGGATGAAGCATTAAGATTGTATGGCAATGCAGCAAAGCAAGGGCACGAAAAAGCCTTCGCCGCAGTCCGCCTGGCGGCTGAGGAGGGCTACCGGCCGGCTCAGTTGGAGCTCGGAACCTGCTATTCCGAAGGCAAAGTCACGCCGAAAGACGCTGCCGCAGCGGTCAAGTGGTGGCGTCTGGCAGCAGAGCAGGGCTCGATTCACGCGGCGTACTACTTGGGGAGATGCTATGCCAATGGCGATGGAGTGCCGCGAGATTTGGTACCGGCAGCTAGGTGGTTCAGACGGGCGGGGGAATACAGCGATCCATTGGCCAGTTGTCACGAACCTGGCAGCGCTTACTCAACGTGCGAAGCCCAATTCGCACTTGGCAATTGCTATGCCGAGGGGGCGGGTGTCCCAAAAGATGTCCAGGAGGCGGCCAAATGGTATAACAAAGCCGCCTATTTCGGTCACCGAAAAGCCAAAGATATCCTGCTCGAATGGTATGTAGAGGGCAAAGGATTACCCTTGGAGTCTGCTGAGCGTAGAGCGGCAGCCATCCGCGGCGACCCCGAGGCACAATGTGACCTGGGCCACGGCTTCTATCATATGTGCTGTATAGCCAAAGCGGTCGGATGGTATGCCAAAGCGGCTGAGCAAGGCTTGGCCAAGGCACAGTTCGCGCTCGCTTGGTGTTATGACTACGGTCCGAACAAAGATTCAAACGAAGCGCTCCGGTGGTACCGCAAAGCTGCCGAACAAGGGCATTCCGAAGCTCAAGCGCGACTCCAAGCAATCGAGCGCTATCAACCCAACTGCAAGGAAGGTGGTGAAAGCAGTGCCCTCCGGCAAGCGGATGGTGAAGGCGGTGCTCCAAGTAATCCAACACCAATTTGCCGTTCACCCCGACTCCGCCGGCTCCAGTCGGACTATGAACGCGTGCGGGAAAGGTTCGCTGACTCCCCGTTGATTCGCATTCTTGAAGCAGAGGGCGCCCCCCCGGATCGCTACAAGGTTGCCTATCGGGTTCATGGTCTTGAGATTGGAGATGCCGGCTTCATCCGGAGACGCCAAGAGCATATCGTTGAGGTCAGCCTGACGCTGGATTACCCTCAACGAGCCCCACTCTGCAAGGTGTTGACGCCGATCTACCACCCGAACTTTGACCCCGACTTGTCCATCGCTGATACCTGCCGGTTTTGGAACGTTTCCGAGACACTGGACGAGTTGCTCATTCGTCTCGGGCGCATGATCACATGGCAGGAATACGACATAGCCGGTGCGGTGAACAAACAGGCAGCTAATTGGGCACCTGCCAATATGCATATGCTGCCCGTAGATGCACAGAACTTGGCTCCGCCTCCCTTGAAACCAACCCCGGCGGGCGAGTTGCAGGGGAAGTCCATTGAGCAACATGCCGACGCGGACCTGAACGCGCAGAATTCAGAGACCCTGTTTCAAGAGGGGAGATCTGCGTTCGAGTTTGGCGAATACGGCGCGGCAGTTGCGCCCTTCCTCACTGCTGCCGAAGGGGGGCATGTGCGAGCACAGTTCTTGTTGGGTCTGCTTTACTACTTCGGTGAAGGGGTGGCTGAAAACCTGTCTCAAGCCGCCTGGTGGTTCCGAAAGGCCGCCGAGCAAGGCGACCCTGAGGCGGCATTCCACCTCGCTTTCTGCTACTACACAGGGGAAGGTGTCACAAAGGACCCCTGCGAAGCGGCCAGGTGGTTCATTGTCTCGGCGTGGGGCTGCGGCCGAATATGCAGGGGAGAGCGGGGGGCATATTACCTCTGCAGCTATTACGAAAGCCCAATCCCGGGCTGGAATTCATTGTCTGACGAGTATCCGGCCGTCATTGCACACGCCAAGAACCGGGACGATGAAAGCCCTCCAGGGGCCATGTGGCACGAAAACGGGGGCAAATCCAAGGTTGCAATGTCAACTCTCGGCTACTACCGCCAGGCCGCCGAACGAGGCAATGCTAAAGCCCAATTTCATCTGGCTTTCTGCTTGGATGAGCGAGATACATGCCGTTGTGAGGAGGCCCGAGAATGGTTCCGCAAAGCGGCGACCGCCGGCTACGCTCCTGCGCAAACGCTGCTGCCGCAGTCCTTAGGGAGTTTTCAACCAGAATACCTAACGTGGTTGGTGAAGGCTGCGGAGCAAGGTGACATCGCGGCCCAAATGAATATCCACTGGCAGGTGCGAGATCAGGACTCTCCGGATAAGGCAAAATGGGAGCCCATGGCTGCGAACCAAGGGCACGCTCCAGCACAGCGCGAACTTGGCTGGTCCTGCCAGCGGGAGCAAAACCATAATGAGGCTGTCGAGTGGCTTCGCAAAGCTGCCGCACAAGGAGACACTATTGCACAGTGCAATCTCGCTGATTGTTACAGAAGAGGCGAGGGAGTGCACAAAGATACGGCTCAGGCGTTTAAGTGGTACCAGAGGTCCGCAGAAGGAGGTCAGGTGTCGGGCATCTACCAGCTCGGGGTATGCTATGGCGAAGGACTTGGAGTAGCGAAAGATGCGGTCCCAGCGGTTAAATGCTATCGCCGTGCCGCCGAAGGCCGCATGCCGGAGGCTGAGCATCGTCTGGCACTCTGCTACCACAAGGGCGAGGGAGTTCAGAAGGACTCTGAAGCGGCTGTACGATGGCTCGATGGTTTTGCGCGGAGAGGCAGCGATCACCAGACGGCAATAAAGAGTATCATTGAGGAAGTCCATCAGGCTGCGGGAGCGGGAGATGTTCAGGCCCAACGAAGTCTCGGCGAGTTCTATTTCGACGGCCTTGGTGTGCAGAAGGATCTGTCGAAAGCGGCAATGTGGTGGAGCAAGGCTGCCGAGTATGATGACACGGAGGCACAACTTGGGGTCGGAATCTGCCATTATTATGGACAGGGAGTTCGTCAAGACCGCGTAAAGGGGGCTGAGTGGTTCCGCAAAGCGGCTGAAAAGGGGCACATGAACGCACAATTTCGGCTAGGAATGTGTTATCAGGCTGGTGATGGTGTGGACAAAGATCCCGTTGAGGCGTTCAAATGGTGGTTGAAAGCGGCGGAACTAGGGCATATCGCGGCCCAAGGCAAGCTTGGGATTTCTCACATGCGAGGTGTTGGAGTAACGAGAGACACCCTCAAGGCTGCTCAATGGCTAAGCAAGGCCACCATCTCTGTGCAGGAGAAGGAGGCTCAAGATGCTTTGCGCAACTTGATGGAGGAATTGCGAAAGACTGCGGACAACGGTGATGCTGCTGCGCAGTTCGAGCTTGGAGTCTGCTATGCTGAAGGCTGCGGAGTAACGAAAGACCTGAACGAGTCTTGCCACTGGCTTCGCAAAGCCGCTGAGCAAGGCTACGCCAAGGCCCAGATGGAATTAGGATTTCGGTATGCTGCCGGCAAAGGTGCGCCGAAGAACGGGGCCGAAGCGGTAAAATGGTGGCGCATGGCAGCCGAGCAGGGCGATGCCTTCGCTCAGCGACTACTGGTGAATTGTTACGCGAACGGAGATGGTGTGCCCCTCGATCTGTTGGAGGCGTTCCGGTGGTCGCTCAAGGCCCCCCTTCCTGTTGGCGGTATGGGCGCATTGGGCTTAACGGTGACGCAATTTGACCTCGGCCTCGGCTACGGAAGCCTCAGCGGAGCCGAGGCACTCGAGTTGAATCGCGATGCCGCAGAACGGGGTGATGCGGAAGCGCAGTGTTACCTCGGTTTATGCTACTTCAACGGCGACCGTGTGCCGAGGAACTTGGACTTGGCGCAGAAGTGGTTTCGCAAAGCCGCCGAACACGAATATGCTCCGGCTCAGCGCATCCTGGAACTCCTTCCCCACAGCGGAGAGTCTGCACCCCAAGATCCAGTGGCTGTAGATAGCAGTGGCGCAACGTGGTGGCCTGCGGCGGATCTCCAATTCAACCTCGGGGCCCGCTTCGAAAGGGGCAATGGCGTCAAACGAGACCCGAGCGAAGCCGTCAGATGGTATCTAAAGGCGGCGGAGCAGGGATACGCCCTAGCGCAACACAATCTAGGTAATTGCTACGAGAAGGGTATCGGGGTCGGGCCGGACGCCGAAGAAGCGGTCAAGTGGTATGGCAAGGCTGCTTCTCAAGGCGACAGTTTGGCCCAGAATAATCTCGGCACCTGCTATTCTCGCGGTTTGGGGGTTCCCGAAGACAAGGCCGAAGCAGCCAAGTGGTATTGTCGGGCCGCGGAGCAAGGCAACTCGATTGCCCAAACCAATCTTGCCGGCTGTTTGCTCAAGGGTGAAGGACTTCCACCCGATCCTCAGAAAGCGGTTACCTGGCTGCGCAAGGCTGCGGAGCTTGGAAATGCGGAGGCCCAGTCGGAATTGGCGATCTGCTATGATAGTGGTATCGGTGTTTCCGCGGATGCATTCGAAGCGGTCAAGTGGTGTCGCAAGGCTGCTGGACAGGGTGTAGCCGCGGCGCAATTCAACCTCGGCATCAGGTACTTTATGGGAGACGGAGTAACCCAGGATGCGCTCAGGGCGGTTAGGTGGTTGGAGAAGGCTGCGGAACAAGGGGTCGCCGAGGCGCAGTTTAATCTCGGCACGATTCACGCCCACGGTCAGGGGATCCCACAGAATCCAAAAGAGGCCGTAAAATGGTATCGAAAGGCAGCAGAGCAAGGTTTCCTTCAAGCGCAGTACAACCTAGGCAACTGCTATCACGACGGTGACGGGGTGCCGCAGGACTTGGTTGAGGCGACAAGGTGGTGGCTTCTCGCGGCTGAAAAAGGTCTGGTCTCGGCTCAGTTTAACGTTGGGATTACAGACTCCGCAGGTGGCGCGGTATCAACCTATCTCTTGCAGGCCCACAGGTGGCTAAGCTTGGCGGCAGCGCAAGGGCACGAAAAGGCGCCGAAGGTTTTGTCAGAAATCGAACAGCAGATGACGCCCGAGCAGGTTTCTGAGGCGCAACGTTTAGCCCATGAATTCAAAGTGCGTCCGGAGCGTGGTCCCGATTCTAAGATTCAGGGAGAGAAGGGAAAATGACTATGAGTGATATCAAATTCAATTGCCCCTGCTGTGGCGGTCGCCTCGCTGTTGATGACCGGGCAAAAGGGACGCAGATGAAGTGCCCGCAATGTTTGAAGGTCATCTTGGTGCCGTGCAGAGGCAATTCGTACGCCTCCGCCTTCGATTCGGGATCGCGCGGCGTCCTGTTTTGGTGTCTCGCAGCAGCAGGACTTCTAAGCGTGGTGGCAGTAGCAGCCGCCTTGTGGCTGAAGACGGTTCACCCGCCTGGTCAGGCACGAGTTGTCGCTAATCAACTGGAGCGTGATTCCCATACGGACCCGCAGGTGCAACCAGGGCCCGAGCGGTCGCAAAAAGAGACCAAAAGCCTCCGGTCGGCCAAGAATACTGCGTATCCGACATTAAGCGGAATGTATCAGAACAGCCTTGGCGTACGGTTCGTCCCGGTGCCAGGGACGGCAGTATTGTTTAGTGTCTTCGACACGCGAGTGCGGGATTTCCGGGCGTTCGTGGAGGACCGCAGCGGTAACGGTGATTACGATTACCAGCGCGGCATGCCACCTTACGTGTTAGCAGCCGGTAAATGGGGACAACAAGGCTGGGCGTTTGGATGGGATAAGCCTGGCTTCGCTCAGTCGGATGACTATCCAGTAACGTGCGTGAGCTGGGAGGACGCGAAAGCGTTCTGTTCCTGGCTGACGGAGACGGAGCGGAGGGCCGGCTTACTTGGAGCTGGACAAACCTATCGTTTGCCGACGGATGCGGAATGGAGTGAAGCTGTGGGGCTGGGGAGTGAGAAGGGGAATGGACCCGCCGAAAAGGCGCTGGGGGAAGACTCTTCCCCCGGGCCCGTTAAGATGGTGTATCCGTGGGGGACTCGATGGCCGCCTCCGGTCGGGGCGGGCAATTACGCAGGCGAGGAGGTCGAAGACGAGAGCCGGCGGCCGAATGCTTACAACCCGCGTAGCGTGGTTGCGGGTTATCGGGACGGGTATGCCCGCACCTCGCCGGTGGGGAGCTTTGATGGAAACCAATACGGCCTGTATGACATGGGGGGAAATGTGCTCCAATGGTGTGAAGATTGGTATGATAACGATCAAAAAGACCGTGTGTTACGGGGATCGGACTGCGATGAGGGTCACCCCCTCGATTTGCTGTCCTCAAAACGCCTTAGCGCTGGATCCGCTCGTCGCAGCGCGGCCATTGGGTTTCGGTGTGTGTTGGTGGTGGAAGCTGATCGGTAGATTCACAACAAGGATCAACGGCCTTTAAGCTAAACACGAAAGGCCATAACTTTATGAGCGACATTAAATTCAGTTGTCCGGGATGTAGTGGCCACATCGCTGTTGATGAGCGGGGAAAGGGAATGCAGGTGAAGTGCCCGCATTGCGCGGCAGCCATTTTGGTTCCGACGAATGCTAAATCGCAGTCGTCTGGCCCCGGCGAGAGGAGGTTTCCCTTCTTGCTCTGGGTTGTTTCCGGAGTCGGTTTAGGCAGCGTGGTCTTGGCGCTGTGCGTTTGGTGGGTCATCGCCGCCCACAAGCAAGTTCCGACCCGGGTTGGCCATGAGACCAGCCGCAGAGACCCAGCGGGGAAAACACCGTCAAACGCGTCCCGGCCCGACCGGGACACGCTGATCAAGCTGGGCAAGAAGCTGGCTGAGACAAAGGGCCTCAACCCCCTCGCAGTTGTTGTTGAGGGGGACTCGATAATGGTGGTTTCCGGCAGGATGCGTATCGCCAATGGAGCAATGGGGTTGTCTGAGGGCGACATGGTCTATAATGTTGACTCGAAAGCCATTGTCATCAACGAAATCAGTTTGCAGCCAGGGGAGTGTGCTGCGGTTCGAAGTGGCAAAGTGGAGAAGATTCCAGACCGTCTGAAACCTTAGCGCGGTGTTCTGAAGAGTATGCACGACATTATGTTCAGTTGTCCGGCCTGCGGAGTTCGGCTGGTCGTTGCGGCACCGGTGGGCGGGAGCACGATGAGTTGTCCGCAGTGCGAGGCCGTCGTGGCCGTCCCGACGGGCGCGCAGCCCGATGGGGCAATATCAAGCCGGAGGAGGCATTGGCTTCGGTTGGGGCTGGCCTTGGGTACGGGGTTGGTTATTATCGCAGGCGTGCTGGTTCTATTATTCCGGGGAAACGAACCACGCCGGCTCGTGATGGTGATAACCCAGCCTCACGGAGAAGGCAGAGCTTTCAACTCCTCTGCCGCCGCGGCTGCAATCGGCCCCGCCCCCAGAATCATGAGCGTGGTCACGACTAACAACTTGACCGGGTTGTATGAAAACGCACCCTCTTTGAGCGCGCAGGAGGAGGAAAATGGTGTTACGTTCGTGATTCTCGAGGTCGCGATTTCGACGGGAGGCACCGCCGGGCGCTCGCTGGCACCCTCGGAGACGGAAGTCCTGGAAGGCCTCCTCATAAAGGGGTTGGTCGAAAAGCTGCGCGCGTACGACTTGGCAGCCCGAGATTTTCTCCTGGAGCTGGCTGGAGCCGAGATTCAGCCTGAGTTGTTAACCAATCCCGAATCGGATCCGGACAACCCAGCAGTCATCTCGCTTTCGGGGGAAGACAAAAAGAGCCTCACGTACTTCAGCGAGCAACCCCTTGAATTTAGGCGGGCAAGAGTCGTATTCAGGGTCGGGTCTCGCTGGTTGGCGGACAGAACAGCAGGTTTGCGCTATCGGGATCGCTTGGTGTCCCTGAGCCAATCTGCTGCTCAGACTGATTTTCACCCTGAGCCGGCCAGACAATAAAGCGATGGACGGGTTTAAGTTCAGTTGCCCGAAATGTGGCGGCCACATCTCCGTTGAAAAGGAAATGGCGCGCCGGGCCGTTGCGTGTCCGCACTGCGCGGCGAACATTCTAATTCCAGGAGGAGAAAATCCAAGAACAGCGTCCTCCGGCGCGAGCCGAAAGTGGCTGGCTCCCTGGCTAACCGCGGGGATTGTGGTCCTGATTTTGGGGTGCGTGCTGGGGTTCCGGATCCACAGGGCCCACAAACCAGGGCTGTCTTCCGGGGCTTGGACGGGCCAGGACGGCTCGAACGGACCATCAAATCTCCCGTCTGGCCCGGCGAAAGAAGGCGGATCCCGGGCTCCGGGAACGCATCGAAACGCTTCACCACAACCAGCCGCCACTCGCCAGACCAACCTGACCCGCCTGCACCAGCAACTTGCCGACGCGGCGGGCGCGCAGGCGCGCAACGAAATAACGAACGCTCTGAAGCTCTATACTGTCGCTGGCGCTCTGGCGCTGGAAATCGGCTCGGGCGTTGAAGCGGAGGCGGCCCAGGCCCGTGCCGGCCTGACAACCACGCGCCTCGCCTTGGCTCGAGACGCCCAGGATGCTGGCGATTACGCAACCGCCGCCGTTCATATCAAAGATGTTCTTCGCGCTGACCCGGCCAATACCCGGGCCCTGGAACTCCAGCGCGCTAACGACCGATTCCTCGCGGAACAGGATGCCGGCGGCACCGAGGTGACGGAAAACGTGACGCGATGCGTGGTTGGCGCCGGCGCCAAGTCCGGCAAGATCGTCAGTATTGGAGCGGGCTCCCTTTCCGGGACAATGTCGCTGGACGGGCAAATTCGCCATGAACTGGACAAGCCGGGCAGCTTGTGGCTGATCGCGAGAGGGGGAGTGGCCTACAGTGCGTATTCCGGCCGCTGTCGGACACTGATTCCGATTTCTGTCGGACAGCGTTCCAATTTCAGTCGGACACCGTTCCGATTCATATCGGACAGTGTTCCGGGCTGAGGTCGGACAGTTTTTGGGCCACATTGGAATCGTGT
>CAINDV010001132.1 GCA_903847485.1 uncultured Verrucomicrobiota bacterium | reverse complement strand
GGTTTGGCGGCCCTTGGTTCATAACGAAAGATGGCCGAGATGATGGCCAGAGTGACTCCGCCGGAAACACCCCCAGCGGCGACCCAGTTCAAAACCAAATCCAGTGATTCTTGCCACGGCAACATGATGCTGATGACGCCAATCCCCGCCACGATGCCGACCAGAAAAGAAATGCCGAGAACGATAGGAAGAGGCCAACTCCTGAAATGCTCCGAACGGGCCACTCGACGCATGATGAAGGGAGTAGCTGCCACCGCCGGGATGTAAGTAGGCCACAGCGGCGTGGTGCATAAACCGAAAACCGACATGACGAGAATGGCCAGCGGATTGCGTGACCCGTCCCAACGCTCTGGATTCCAGCAAACCAGCGTCGTAACTGCGACGACGGGAGATACAGTCACCATCGTCAGGAAGCTCCATAAAGGTTTCATAGCGTGAGTCGCTTGCTGCCGTCTAGCCCGGACAAATCACAAACTTCCTGGCGCAATCTTGAGCCGAAGGCTCGTAGCGCAGGTTTCCAACCTGCTGTATCGCAGATTTCCAATCTGCGAACCAGTTCTACGGCGGACGGTCTGCCGAATGGAATTCGGCGATACAGCAGGTTGGAAACCTGCGCTACAGCCTCCGAGCAGAGATTGCACCAGAAAGTTTGTGATTCTTCCGGGTTAGTCATCGTCTTTCGGCTCCTCATTCCAATCAATCTCCGGCAGTTGTTCTAACTCGGCCACGTAATCGGCGTAGGCGTAATCGTCGCCGCGCGCAACGTGACACAAGTAGAAGACAAGTATGGTAGCAATCAGCTCCCGAGCTTCGGAATCACTGCACCCCAGCGACCGCAACCGCTCGTAATGCACGCGTACTTCCGGGGACTCGGGACTATCTAACTGGTCTTGCACTCCGCGAAGAATCGCTTCTTTGCGTCGCTGCTTGGCTGCTTCTTCGGAATCCATAGCGTGTAAAGATGACTAACGATCAGCTCACCGATGGCGGCTCCTCCGTGACTCCCGAATTGTCACGCTGCGTGGCAGGGCCGCCATTCGGTGCAGCGGGTGGTTCGGCCTTGCGTTAGCTGAGCCTCCGGAATTCTGTCTCGGGATCTGCCTAGGCGAGATACCGCAGATGTGCTGCAACTGGCCTACCATCGGTGAACATGCTGCGCATGGGAGTCTCAGGGTTCGAGAGAAAGCGTGTATGCCTCCACTGCTGCGCCAGCACGGCCACGGTCGCACGAAGCTCAAGCCCCCATGTGGCTCTGCCGCCGGAAATTCGCGGCAGGTAGTCAGAATCAGCCACCATCTGCACGAAGAGGCGAAGGGGCAGGCCGTCGGGAACCGTCACGATCCGCGAATGGGGTGCATCGACATCATCCGCAGCACTGACGCTGCACCGGGAGAGGGCTATGCGTAGCGGAGGCATGGTCTGGCAGTTGCCGAACGACCGAACCGACCGATGCGGGCGGTCAGTGCCGTCCGAATTGGAAACTGACGCGGCCCGCCCGCGTTCGGTCCAGTGATCTGGTTAGACGGTGAAATCATTTCCAGTTCTCCAAGGCCTTTTCCAAGCGCTGTTCGGTCGGAGACCACTCTGCCTTGTTGGTGCGATAGGCATCGCGGTAATCCCGAAGATCCTTCAAGAACAGTTTCGTGGTGACATCATCTCGCAGCTTGGGGTTGTCGTAGAGGCAATAAGCCGCAGAGAAACACATCGTCTCAACCCTACGTATGCCTGACTCAGTCTCACCGGCGCGAAACCGTTTGAGCGCGTCAAAAGTTCCGACAAACTGGCCGTCCACCCAGTAATTGCGACGCTGCGAACCGGCGCGGTAGCCGAGCGCCGCAGAAACCGCTGCGACGAGAATGACTAGAACAGAAAGCGGTATGACTCGTTTCATATGTGTGGCAATTCCGTCTAACAGTGGAATAGGCGTTGCATTGGTCCCTACGGATCTTCCGTGCGGATTCTGCTGCTGGGCAGCGCTCGCCTCCTGGTTAAGCAAGGAGATGAAGATGGAGACAGGCGCGACGCCTGTCCTACGCCGCCGGCTATGCCTGCGGATTGGTTTCGGCCTGAATGGCTCACAGGCACAGCGGGAAAGCCTTTTCCGGGTCCACGTCCAACTCTTTGATGGCTCGTTGGACGACCGCTGGCTTGATTTGCCCCTTCTGCGCCAGGGCGTAGAGCGTGGCGATGACGGTGCTCTCGGCGTCCACTTCAAAGAAGCGGCGGAGCCGGGCGCGGGTGTCGCTGCGGCCGAAGCCGTCGGTGCCCAGCGTCAGCAAGCCGCCCGGCACCCACGGCGCGATCTGGTCGGGGACGAGCTTCACGTTGTCGGAGACGGCGATGAACGGGCCTTTCTCGTTTTCCAGGAGGGTTTCCACATAGGACC
>CAINDV010001131.1 GCA_903847485.1 uncultured Verrucomicrobiota bacterium | reverse complement strand
GATTTGAATGGGCACGTTTGCACTCTGCATCAACCGGTAGTTGGCCGCGGACTCCGTGCCCACCAAAACACCATTGACGTAGTACTTCATCGTGTTGGCAGCCCTGTTGTAAGTGGCAAGCAGGTGGTACCAATTTCCGTCCCGCAGGGTTTGGGACGTGCCGAGAGCCCCCCAGACATTCGGAGGATCCCGCCAAAACTGTACTTGATTTCCCCCGTCAGACGCGAAGAAACCGACGCCGTCGCCGCCGGAGCGGGTATAATACGGGCTCTTAAGCCCGGTGGTGCCGGGAGGCAGCGAGCACCAGACTTCCAGCGAGAAATCGCCACTGACGTAAGTACCGTTGAAGTTCGTCGAGGCGGGCACGGACGCAAAATTGGCGGTCCCGCCGAAGGTGGCGCAGGGGCTGGCATCCCCGAAGAGGGCACCGGGCGTGACGCCCTGGATGACGGAGGGGCTCTGGTAGGTGCCATGATGGCGGCCCATCGTGTCGCGCAGGGTCAAGTCGGTGTCATCCATGCGCCAATAAGACTCGGGTGCGTCGGCTAAGACCGCCGCCAAGTAGCCGGAGGAGGGCGGCGTGACGATGGTGACGGCGACTGGCGGCGCGCTGGTGACGGAGCCTGCCGTGTTCCTAGCCGTCACGATGTAACTGCCGGCATAGTTGGTGGTCACATTGTCAACGCGGTAGCTGGCACTGGTGGCACCGGAAACCGGGTTGCCATTCTTGTACCACTGGTAGCTGATGGGCAGCGTGCCGTCCACCGACACGGAGAGGATGAGCGAGGTGGTCGCGTAGGCCGTGGTGTCTTGCGGTTGACGGGTGATGGACGGCGCGACCGTGGGCGCTAGCGCGACGATCGCGCTGATGTCTGACGGCCGCAAAGCGCGGTTATACATCCGCACGTCGGAAAGGTAGCCCTTCCACGTGTCCCCCTCGCCCAGGGCACTGAGCGATTCGTTGTGGCCGATAATCCATTG
The DNA here is from genome assembly GCA_903847485.1 of uncultured Verrucomicrobiota bacterium. Taxonomy (GTDB): domain Bacteria; phylum Verrucomicrobiota; class Verrucomicrobiia; order Limisphaerales; family JAJXZI01; genus CAINDV01. The sequence goes on along the minus strand of CAINDV010001131.1, from coordinate 882 downwards.
AACGTCCCCCGGTGCGCCCCGACTCGAACCCGAGCCGTTGGCCATCGCCACCCCGTCCACATAAACGGCGTAGGTGCCGGCTGGCCGGTTGTAGGTTACCGCAAAATGATGCCAAAAGTCCGTGGAAGGCTCGACGGTTGCGGGCGTAGCGCTCCAGAACCCCATGCCTCTACCCGATTGCCATAGAACCCAGTGGGAGCCAGGGGCGAAGATGCGCGGGTTGGCAGTGATGGTGCGCGGCAGAGCCTTGGCCCAGAAGGCGAACGTATAATTGTCCTGGTTGGCCAGCGGGACCGTCGCGTCGGTCTGCAGGTAGGCCGGGCAATCGCTGCCGGCAGGGCCGTTGTTCAACACAATCGCGCCATTGACTCTGCCCGGTGCCCACGCGGCAGCATAGTCGTTGTAAAGGGTGGCGTTGTTGCCGTTGCCCGAAGAATCGGCGATCGTGGTGCCCGATCCCTCGTTGAACTTGTAATTGAGCACCAGCGCGGTATTAAGGGGATCGGCCACCGACGTAATGGTCACCACCGACGGCGGGCTGCTGGTGACCACACTGACCAAGTTGCTGATCACCACGGTATAGCTGCCCGAATCGTTCGTGGAGAGCGAACCGATCGTCAGGCTGGAGGACGTGGCCCCGGCGATCAGGTTGGTGCCGTCCTTCCACCATTGGTAAGCCGGCAGCGTGCCGGTGGTCAGGGTCACCTTGAGGCTGAAGGCGGGGTCGCCTTCGTACTGGGTGACGCTGGGCGCAGGGTTCTGGTTGATCACAATCGGCAACTGGGCCGGAGACAGCGCGACGATCTCGCGGATGTCCGCTGCGCTCAGGATCCGGTTATACATGCGCAGGTCGGAGAGATAGCCTTTCCACTGGTCACCTTC
>CAINDV010001130.1 GCA_903847485.1 uncultured Verrucomicrobiota bacterium | reverse complement strand
GATCAAGAAAATCGTGAACACGCGAATTTGTTGGGCAAGATGCCCGGATTCGCTCGCGAAGGACCTGCGCCAAGCCGCATGAAACCGTCACTCGCCAGTCATAAATAATTAACCAAATATCCCGATTTCACTGTCCATTTTTTCGAAACAAGCCCACTCCCAGATGCTGAAGCCGAGGATGCGGGCCTTGCCGTCGAACTTCTTCGCCAACTCAGTCAGGTGCGGAATGTTCTTCTTGCACGGGCCGCACCAGGTGGCCCAGAACTCGACGACATAGACGTTGTTGGTGTCAAACCACTCCACGGGCTGGCGCTTGAACCATTTGGCGGACCTAAGCGGTGGCGCAGGGTCGCCGACTTTGAGTTTGGGGGCGGCTTGAGCGGAGGCGAGAGCAAGCAGGAGGATTCCGGGGAGGAACCATTGATGTTTCATGGAACTGCGATGCTTGTTGGTTGGTGTCGGTTGACGAAAAATGTCAACAAGGTTGAAATTCCAACGGAATTCCCTCCAGCACCTTCTCGATGGCCGGTGCCAGCGCATCGCCGGACGAAGTGCAGATGCCGGATGCACCGTGCTCGTTCTGCTTGCTGGCCCAATAGACAGCGGGGTGTAGGCCCAGTAGAGCACCGCCACGTCGCCGCCGCCGGAGATCGCGAGCGTGCTCCCGTTAGACTCCAGACGGTAATCCTTCGCGGCGAGCCCCACATTCGTCGGTGCCGCTCGCGGGCACACGATGCTCTGGGCGGAAGCCAAGTCGGCGCAGAGCAGCAGAAGGATGACGGCGGGCAATTTCAGTTCAGAACACCAGCCTCCAATTCACCTCCGCCGTGGCCGCCGGGCGCCACGTCAGCCGCAGGCATTCGCCGTCGGTGATGGCATCTGCCGTTTGGCCAGCCACCTCGGCGGACTTGAGTTTGAAACCGGTCGGAACGCGGGCGGTGACTTCATACCGGTCGCCGGCGACAACGCGGCTGCGACCGGAGAGGGCGTTGCCTGCCCATTCGACCGCGACAAGGTCCACGCCGCCCTGGCTCAGGTGTCGGCTGGTGCTGACCAATTGCGGGCGGTCCAGTTGCTCGCGGATGGCGAAGCTGCCAAGGCCCATCGGCCCCAGGGCCGGCAATTCGACGCGGTCACGAAAAGCGCCGAGAAAATTCTGCGACCAAAACTCATAAACCAGCCAGGTCTTGTCGGGATCGAGGCCGAGGTCGACGAAGCTGACTTCAGTCTGGCGGACGGGTTTGTCGCTCCAGTTCAGGCGGTGGAGGACGTTCCAATGCTCGAACGGGCGGTCGAGCTCGTTGAGCCACCACGGGCAGACCGCGCCGAATTGGTCGGCGTCAATCGGCGAGGGATTCGCGCCGCTGGTGATGGCGGTGCGTTTCAACTTGATGAGGTTGCGGGTCTTGGACTCGTCGAAGTCGTAGAGCTGGCCGGGCACACTGAAGAGCACCGGCGCGGCGCGGCGCAGGCCAGCGAGATTGGCGTCGTTGCGATAGACGGCGGGCTTGTCGCTGAGCAGCAACATGCAGCCGGCGATGGATGCCAGCGCGGGACGGATGATGGTGTCGGCGGGCGCGGCGGCGACGGCGGCGGTCTTCGTGACGTTGCCAGCCTCGGCGGGTTTGAACTTCGGATAGACGTCGCAATGATCTGGGTCGTTGCGCCAGACGAGGCCATTCCAGGAATTGTATTGTTGCATCGTGACCGGGCCGTAGCCGTCGCCGCCGATGCGGCAGGCGTCGGCAAGGCCGACCGATTCGGGTAAGACGCCCCAGCACGAGAGGATGAAGGTCTCCTTCCCAAGTTCCGCGCGCGCCGCGCCGAGGTACTTGCGGAACATCTCCGCCGGCGTGACGCCGCGCGCCGTGCAGTAAGCCGGATTCTGGTGGAGGTTGTCGTAGAGGTAGTGGCGCAACTGGTCAATCTTCACATAGCTGAACCCCGCCTCGCGCAGACCGCGAAAGGTCGGCCGCACGAGCGCATCGAGCGCTTCCTGGCTCGTCGCGTCCACGCCGCAGGATGACCACGGGGCGGCGAAGGGTTTGCCATCCGCGCCCCGGATGAACCAAGCGGGATGATGGGTGATGAGTTCGTCGTCGGTGAAGTAGGTGCCAATCCAAATGGCTGGCTCGAAGCCCGCGCCTTTGCAGGCAGCCACATAACCGCTCATGCCGCCGGGATAGCTGTCCTTGCGCCAGTCGAGCCATGTGGCTGGTCCGCGCGCGACATAACCGCTGTTACGGGCGGCGGCAGGTGGCCAGACTTTGGGTGCCTGCCCCTTGCCGAACTCATTCTGGAAACAGTCGTCCAACTGGATGAAACGGTACCCGAAGTCGGCGAAACGCTTCTCCTGCCACACCGACAGCAACTCGTCGCAGTCCTGCTGCGAACAGTTGCGCATGAACGCCCACCACGAACTCCAACCGGTGATGGAATCCTGCCGCACGCGGTAGGTCCACGGCCGGAAATAGGCGATGTTTTTGTGGCGCTGGTAGAATCGCGGCTTGAAGGTCAGGGTGACGCTGTCGCCGACGCTGCTGAAAGTGAACTGGGTATCCGACTTCGGCTCGATCTGCGCCGCGCCTGCCAGCATCCAATCGCGGCTGCGATCATAGACGGCGTTGTTGCGGAGGTTGCGGCTGGGACCGCCGCTGGTGGTGCGGACCAGCGGGAACTTCTCCTGCGCCGCGCCGCGCGTCTCCGCCGCGATGGCTTCGCTGCTGGTGTTGACGAGGCCTTCCAGTCGCAGCCCCTTGCCCTTCAGCGTGAGGGTCTGCGTCAACGCTTGCTGCTTGCGAGTGGCGGCGTCGGCCAGCGTCGCCTTGCCGGTCACGCGCCCGTCCAACAACAGCTTGCCGTCGTAATGCAGTCGTAGCGTGCCCGCTAGCTCGTTCCACTCGACCTTCGTCGCGGTGTTTTCGGGGTCGCCCGGTTCGTCCGCCAGCAACGGTTCCCAGGGCAACATCGGCAACGGCGCGCCGTCATGCAGGATCACCGCTTCGAGCCAGTCGGCATGATCGGAACTGTTGCCATCACCACCGTCAGTTGCTTCGAGCGTCAACTCCTTCACGCCCGCCAGACTGACCCGCACCTCTTTGGCAGCGTCCTTGCCTCGCATCACACCAGATCGCCACAGCTCACGACCATCGCCGCGCACGATGAACTCGACACTGCCGACGCCGGGGTTGTTTGCATATGCCTGCACGCCGACTTTGCCGCGAAACTCCGTCGCCTTCCCCGCCAGCGGAAGTTTCCACACCGAAGGCGCATGCGTGCCGACGCCGGAATCAAACGACTCCCCCGCCACCCGCAGGGACGCTCCCGAGACGCTCACGCTGGCCTGCGGGGAGCCCCAACCTTGTGCCATCCCGGCGAGATCCAAGTCATCCAGGAATGTGACTGTTTGGTCCGCCTTTGCGGCGCAGCCGGAGGCGAGCAGTAAGGCGGCGGAGAGGGCGAGACCCAGGGTTAATGCGGACAAGGCTTGTGCTTTCATGGTCGGGTGACTGCTTGGCTTGGTTTCGGCGACGGTGCTTCCGGCGCGGGTTTGCCGGTTTTGAGTTCAGTGTCGGAGGCGGAAACGAAGTTATCGTCGCGCAGGATGGTGCCCATCGTGCGGTTGAGGATGGGGTCTTGCTCGGTCTTCGCAAGATCATAGTTTTTCTGGAGCTTGAGGCTCGGCAGCCACGGCGACTCGACATTTCGGTGATACCAACCGATGCGTTGCGCGGTGGCGGGCAACGTTGTGTCAGGGTATGAGAACGCCGGATTCGCTGTGCAGCCGGTGGAGAAATATTCGTTGCCGACACCGCCTTGGGGACTACCGAGCGAGCGCTTATCTTTGCGCCAGATTTCAAACGAGGCGCGGGCTTCCAAGGGCAGGCCGTTCACGGATTTCGCCTCCACATGGATGACCGGATGGTTGGCATCAACCCAGACGGAAATGCGAGTTTGCGGATTGCTG
>CAINDV010001129.1 GCA_903847485.1 uncultured Verrucomicrobiota bacterium | reverse complement strand
CGTCACCGCCTGAGCCATGCATTTCCCCGCAAAAAAACCTTGCCCAGATCTGCTCAGGTGTTGAGATGCGCCCCCAGGCTCAAACCGGGGCATCCCCAAGTTGTCGGTTACTTCGGGGGACGCCGGGTGAGGGCACCCGGCCTACAATAGCGAGCGCACGCCGCGGTAGGCCCGGTGCCCTCACCGGGCGTTCGTTGACACCGACAACTTGGGGATGCACTGCCAGGCGCCAAGAGAGGCCAGAAATAGATTGCGGTCGGAGCGGAAATTGCCAAACTGCGCCGGCGGCGGCACTTCTACCGTCAGCCACCGGGGAACATTCCCCAGACAAAGACTAAACGAACAGGCCAAACATAAGCAAACTATGAACTCGCCGGCGAACCGAACGAAACCAAACACGATGGCCGGGTGGTTACGCACCGCCGGGGCCGTGAGGCTGGTGCCACTGCTGTTCCTGCTGGCGCCGCCCGCCACAGTGCAGGCCCAATTCACTTTCACCACCAACAACGGCGCGCTCACCATCACGGGCTATACCGGCACAGGCGGAGTTGTTAATATTCCTAGTGAGACGAATGGCCTGCCGGTCACCAGCATTGGAACCAATGCTTTCCACAGTAAGTCGAGCATTACCAATGTCTCGATCCCCGACAGCGTCACCAGTATCGGAAGCGATGCGTTCTCCTACTGCTCCAGCTTGACAGCGATCACTGTGGATGCGCTCAACTCCGCCTATACCTCTTTGGACGGAGTTTTGTTCGACAAGAACAAGACCACGATCATCCAGTGTCCGGGTGGCAAGACCACCAGCTACACGATTCCCAACAGCGTCACCAGCATCGGAAGCGGCGCGTTCTCTGGCTGCACCAAACTGCCAAACGTCACGATTCCCAACGGCGTCACCAGCATCGGAAGCTACGCCTTCTCTTCCTGCATCAAACTGCCCAGCATCACGATCCCCAACAGCGTCACCAACATCGGCCAACTGGCATTCGGAGGCTGCCCCAGCCTGACCAATGCCACGCTTGGCAGCAGCATCACCAGCATCGGAAGCCATGCCTTCTCATCCTGCTCCAAACTGCCCAACGTCACGATCCCCAACAGCGTCGCCAGCATCGGAGGCAGTGCCTTCTATCAGTGCTCCAGCTTGACCAATGCCACGCTTGGCAGCAGCGTCACCAGCATCGGAAGCGATGCGTTCTATGGCTGTTCCAGCCTGACCAGCGTCACGCTCCCCAACAGCCTTACCAACATCGAAAGCTCTGCCTTCTCCCACTGCTCCAAACTGCCCAAGGTCACGCTACCCAACAGCGTCACCAGCATCGGAAGCGGTGCCTTCTCATACTGCTCCAGCCTGACCAATGCCACGCTCGGCAGCAGCGTCACCAGCATCGGAAGCTCTGCCTTCTCATACTGCTCCGGCCTGACCAGCGTCACGCTTCCCAACAGCGTCACCAGCATCGGAAGCGCTGCGTTCTATTACTGCTCCAGCCTGACCAATGTCACGCTTGGCAGCAACGTCACCAGTATTGGAGGCGGTGCGTTCTCTTCCTGCTCCAAACTGACCAACGTCACGATCCCCAACAGCGTCACCAGCATCGGCCAACTGGCATTCGGAAGCTGCTCCAGCCTGACAGCGATCACGGTGGGTACGCTTAATTCCGCCTATAGCGGTTTGGACGGGGTCTTGTTCAACAAGAACCAGACCACGCTCATCCAATATCCGGGCGGCAAAAGCGTCAGCTACACGATTCCCAACAGCGTCACCAGCATCGGAGACTATGCGTTCTATTCCTGCTCCAAACTGACCAATGTCACGCTTGGCAGCAGCGTCACCAGCATCGGAGACTGTGCGTTCTATTCCTGCTCCAAACTGACCAGCGTCACGCTTGGCAGCAGCGTCACCAGCATCGGAAGCTATGCCTTCTCTTACTGCGCCGGCCTGACTGGCGTCACGGTCCCCGACAACGTCACCAACATCGGAAGCGCTGCGTTCTCCGGCTGCACTGGACTGACCAATGCCACTCTTGGCAGAAGTGTTGCGAGCATTGGAGATTCTGCCTTCTCTTCCTGCTCCGGCCTGACCAGTGTCACGATTGGCAATAGCGTCACCAACATCGGAAGCGGTGCGTTCTCTGGCTGCACCAAACTGACCGGTATCACGATTCCCGACAACGTCACCAGTATTGGAGGCGCTGCGTTCTCTGGCTGCTCTAGCCTGACAGCGATCACGGTGGGTACGCTTAATTCCGCCTATAGCGGTTTGGACGGGGTCTTGTTCAACAAGAACCAGACCACGCTCATCCGATATCCGGGAGGCAAGACCACCAGCTACACGATTCCCAACAGCGTCACCAGCATCGGAAGCGGTGCCTTCAAGTACTGCTACAGCCTAACCAACGTCTTGATCCCCGACAGCGTTACCAGCATCGGAGGCGATGCCTTCTCTCACTGCTCCAGCCTGACCAATGCCGCGCTTGGCAGCAGCGTCACCAGCATTGGAAGCTATGCCTTCTATTACTGCACCAAACTGACCGGTATCACGATTCCCAACAGCCTTACCAACATCGAAAGCTATGCCTTCTCTTTCTGCACCGGCCTGACCAATGTCACGCTTGGCAACAGCGTCACCAGCATCGGAGACTCGGCGTTCCTTTACTGCTCCAGCCTAAGAGGAGTGTATTTCAAGGGGAACGCACCCGGTGTCGGCGCGTCTGCGTTCGCCGTGGCCGACAATGCGACTGTCTATTACCTGGCGGGCACTACTGGCTGGGGCGCGACGTATGGCGGTCGTCCGGCCGTGCTCTGGAACCCGCAGGTGCCAACCAGTGATGCCAACTTCGGCGTGCGGACGAACCGGTTCGGCTTCAACATCACCGGGACCACGAACATCCCGGTCGTGGTGGAAGCCAGCGCGGACCTGGCCAGCGGCTCGTGGGTGCCCTTGCGCAGCCTCAGCCTCACCAACGGCCTGGTCTATTTCAGCGACCCCGACTGGACAAATCACCCCACCCGCCTCTACCGCCTCCGTTCGCCGTGAGGCCCGGACGCGGACGATTCTCAGGCCATAGGTGGAGCGCCGACTTGGAGTCGGCTTGGCGGTCGGCCTCCGCTCCAAGCCGGTTGCAAACCGGCGCTCCGCTCCAACGGTCGGGTCTTTTTCAGCGATCCCGACTGGACCAATCATCCCACCCGCTGCTACCGCTTCCGCTCGCCGTGAGGCGCGGGCACAAGCCGCGAGTAGCCGCCGACGTTAGCCGGCGCTAACTTCCGCCCCCCGCCCAAGGTCAGCGTGGACTAACGCCCCCGGCTACGACCGCTTGGGGTTGCCGGAGCCTGCGCGGTTCGGCCCCAGCTCCGTAGGAGCGCCATGTTGATAGCTCCGTCCAACCCAGATTCCCCAAGCCCCGTAGGGGCGGAATGTCTTTGTGGGGTGCCTACATTCCGCCCCTACGGGGCTTGGGGAATCTCTGGGCTGGACGTGACTATAAACATGGCGCTCCTACGGAGCTGACCCTGAACGGCGCGCATCCGGTCATTCCTTAATTCAACGGCAGTGCAGCACCGGATGGAGGCCAGGCGGGCGAATCCATTCCGCCCCTCCGGGGCTGGGGGCCATTGGGCTGGGCGCGGCTATAAACATTTCACTCCTACGGAGCTGCCGTCGGCGAGCCGGAGGGGGATCGCAGCACCGCTCGCCTTAACTAAACGGCCGTGCCCCGTAGGACGGGGAGAGACCCCAAGGCCCGCCCCCTCGTCCCGCTCTGCGGGCCGGTCTTCGGAAACCCCGTCCGGTTTTGATCGCCCACGGCTGTCCGCTTTTGACCCCACACAGAATGACGGCTTGAAAAACCACCCGCCGGCCGGAGCATCGGTGCTTGACGGCGGAAGCGGCTGTGCCAAGACTGTCCGCGTGAACTTAGAAACCAATCCAGCCTCCGCCTTGCGCGGAGTGTCCGCCGTGCAAACGTCAGCCTGATTTTACCCATGAATAGCGCCGCTGCCGCCGCCGAACTGCGTGACTGGCCGTTGATGAAGAACAACGTCACGCGCCCGGATCTCGACGCCGTGATCGCCTTTCTCCAGCAGGACGATCCGGTCCTCACGCAATCCAAGAACGTCGTCGCCTTCGAGCAAGAGTGGTCGGACTGGCTGGGCGTCAAACACAGCGTGTTCGTCAACTCTGGCTCGTCCGCCAACCAACTCACCCTCGCCGCCCTCCGCGAGCGTTTTGGTCCCGGCGAAGTCATCGTGCCGACGCTGACGTGGGTTTCGGACATCGCCGCCGTGCTGCAAAATGATCTCACGCCGGTGTTTGTGGACATCAATCCGCGCACGCTCGGCATGGACACGCGGCAGGTCGTCTCCAAGATCACCAGCCGCACCCGCGCCGTCTTCCTCACCCACACCCTCGGCTACAACGGACTGGATGATTACCTCTTGGAGGAATTGCAGGCGCGCAACATTCCCCTGCTCGAAGACGTTTGCGAATCGCACGGCGCGACCTTTCACGGCCGGCGCGTCGGGGCGTTCGGTTTCGCCTCGAACTTCTCGTTCTATTACGCTCACCACATGAGCACCATCGAGGGCGGGATGGTTTGCACCAACGACCCGGACTTCTACGAAATGCTCCGCATGTTCCGCTCGCACGGCATGGTGCGCGAAAGCCGGTCCGCCGCGCTGAAGAGCCGTTACCACACGGAGTTTCCGGACTTGAACCCCGATTTCATCTTCGCCTTCCCCGCCTATAACTTCCGCAGCACGGAAATCAACGCCGTCATCGGCCGCGCGCAGTTGCCGCGGTTGGACGAGCAGAATCGCATCCGCACCCGCAACCTGAACTGCTTCCTGGACCATCTGGATCCCCAGCGTTACTTCACGGATTTTGCCCGCGAAGGCAGTTGCAACTACGCCTTCACTTTGGTGCTCCGGGAGTCTGATGCCGCGCTCTGGCAGCGTGTGGAGCAAATATTGCGCGCCCGCAACATAGAGTTTCGGCGCGGCAGTGCCGGCGGCGGCAACCAGCTCCGCCAACCTTACCTGCGACGCCTTTTCCCGGAGGAGTACAAGAACTATCCGAAGGTGGATCACGTCCACTTTCAAGGGGCCTACATCGGCAATTATCCCGACCTGGAAACCGACCGCATCCAGGCGCTCTGCCACTTGCTGAACGCGGTGTAGCCTCGGCGGCGGCGCGAAGGATTTCAGATTCCCCTCCCGCCGCCCCGGCTTCCCCGAAACCACTGACGGAGCCTCAGTCGTCGTCCCGCGCCAGTTTCACGGCCCATTGCGGATACGGTGTCTGGGAGCCTTTCATCGCGTGCCAGAGGATGCGGTTGAGCAAGTCCTCGGGACACTCATCCACGCGCGCCAACGGCAGTCGGGCACTGGCGTAGGCGTGCTGGCGTAGCAGCGAGTCGGACACGGTCTTCGGCTCTGGGTTCATCTGGTCAAGCGGCACGTTGTTCGGCATTGCGGCGAAAGGCGTGAAGTCCGGTGTGTCGGTGAAGCAATCGGACATCGGCGTCGCGGTGGCGTCCATCTGGTTCATCGGTGGCAGGCCGAGGATCAATTCCATTGTGCGCAGAAGGCTGGTGGTGTTGTACTGCGTGCTGACGACTGCGCCACGTTTGGTGTAAGGGCTGGCGACGTAGGCGGTCGTGCGGTAGCCGCTGACGTGGTCCCAGCCGGCCTGCGGGTCATCTTCGATGCTGAAAATGCAGGTTTCCTTCCAGAACCGGCTCCGGCTAATCGCCTCGACAATGCGGCCGAAGGCGAGGTCGTTGTCCGCCACCTGCGCGGCGGGAGTAGGCGAACCGGCAGCGGTGCCGCTGGTGTGATCGTTGGGCAGGCAGATGAAAACGAGGTTGGGGAAATTGCCGTTGCGCTCGAACTCGCGAAACTCAGCCAGGAACTTATCCGCGCGCCAAGCGTCCGGCACGGCCATGTCCCAGCCGACGTAGTTGGTCGCCAGATACGGTCCGAGCGAAGCCACGGCTGGCTCACTGTGGATGCGAATTTGCGGGGTGCCATTCGTTAGGTCCCGCCAGTGATCAAGGAACTTGATCTTCCCCTTGCGCGCCGGGTCGAGCCAACCCTTGCGGGTGATGGCGAACTCGCCGTAGTCGCGCAGGGTCTTGCCATGGGCGAGGGCGTTGTCCCAGAGGAAGCCCGCCGGTGAATACGCCAGCGCGTCCACCTCATTGTCGCCCATGCCGTCCGGGTAGCTGCGCGGGAAGCCGGCGAAAGATTTCTCCATGTAATCCGTGGCCATCGCGGAGGTGGTCCACTGATGGCCGTCGGCGCTGAGAATCCCGGAGCAATAGGTGTTGTCCAGCAGCGCGAACTCGCGTACGAGCTTGTGTTGGTTGGGCGTGATGCGCTCGCCGAAGATGCACAACTCCGGATCGCCGTTGCCACGCGCGTCGTCGCCCAGCACCTGGTCGTAGGTGCGGTTTTCCTTGATGAAATAGACGACGTGTTGGAAGACGCTCGGCTCGCCGACGCGCTCCGGCACGGGCCGAGCCGACTGGCCGGGGCGCGGCGGGAGCGTGGCCTGTTGCAGCAGCGGGTAGCGCAAGTTGGCCAGCGCAACGTCGGTGAAGGCGGCCAACTCACGCTTCGCGGGCACCGGCACCAGCGAGAGCGAGCCGCCGTATTGGTGCGAGTTGAACTCCGGCCGCCCGTCGGACTTGCGCGGACGGCCATCGCTGAGCGCCTTGACGTTTGCGGCGTAAAGCGCCTTGCGCTTCGCATCGTGAACGATGGCAGCGGGAAACCAGCCGACGGGGATCAAGCCCACCAACTCCGACGCGCCCGGCTTGAAGGCAATCACCGCGACGGCGTTCTGCGTGCCGTTGCAGACGAAGAGTCGGCGGCCCGACTTGTCGAAAGTGAGCGCGTTCGGACTGGCGCCAAATAAATCCGACGGCCGCTGCCGCGCCCAGATGGTTTCCACCACTTGATCCGTCCGCGCGTCGAGGACGCTGAGCGTGTCGCTGGCGGCGTTGGCGACGACCACCCAGCGCCCGTCGGGCGAAACCGCCAGCGCCGAGGCGTGCAAGCCGGCCATCACTTCACAAGTCGTCGTGCGGTCCCCCAGGTTGATCACCGTCACCGAACCTTCACTGGCGATATGCCGCACGGGATCCACGCGCACCAGCGTCCCTTGGCCAGCCGGGCCGGTGAGGCTGTCCGCCGCCGGCCGGCACCCGCCCCAGTTGCTCACATACGCTTTGCCGCCGGCGAGCACCACGTCGTAAGGTGCCACCCCAGTTTCCCACCAGCGCAGCAACTGGCCGCTGACGGCCTCCAGTTCAAAAAGCTGATTAGACAAATTGCCGCAGACATAAAGCCGCCGGCCATCCGCCGAGACGCGCAGCCCGGCGGGAATTTCCGCCTTACGCCGCGGTGCCTTGGTGGGCGGCAGTGGAAACGAGGTCAGGCCCGCAACCTCGCCGCGCTTGCTCACGGTGAAGACCTTGACGCTGCCCTCCACGTTGGCCAGATAAAGCCGCGTCCCGTCCGGCGAAAACACCAGCCCGGTGTAGCTGGCCTGACCATCTTTGTCCGGCTCCAGAATGCGCCCCGACACCGCGTCCGGCGCGGCATTGGTGCGCGGTTCTGCCGGCAGCGCCACGCGCTGGCGAATTTCGCCGGTGACCGGATCCACCACAACCACTTCCGCCGTCCGGCCCGAAGTGACGAGCAATCGGCCATCGGGACTGAGCGCCAGCATCTGCGGGCGCAGGCCGGGCAGCGGCACCTGGCGTCCCGCTGGCGTGATGATTTGATTGACTGGCGTGAGCCAGCGATTAGTCCCCAGACGGCCGACAATTTCGTCTGTGGGCTTGGGCGGTTCCGCCGCCACCAAACCCGCCGCCGCCGCCAATCCAGCGCAGACGAGCCACGAAGCCAAGCGCGGCACAAGGCGCTTCATTTCGCGGACGAACTCCAGGGACATCCGGCGAGGATGCGTCGGAGCGGTGAGCCGGGGCTGAGGTTGACGGCGCGACCGGGCCAAGCCACCACTCGTGACGATGGGCGGACTGAGCGGCTGCGGATTTCCGACGAAGTGCGAATCAAGCATGGGCCGGATGATAATTCGTTCGGGGGCCACGGCAAGGGCCGCGTGTTTCGGAACGAGACGGCGGGCACCGATCAGGTTTTGAGCGATCCGAGTTTTTCAGTAGCACCGTGCTCGCCTTAGCCAAATGGCAGTGCCCCAACGCGCCAGGCCGGAGGCCGGCGCTCCGGATGCAGGTCGAGCGAAAGCTTGAGCGTCCGACGGTCCCAGCCGAGGACGGATTCCTGACCAAGCCCGGCCACCATTACAGAGCTGGCCGCCGCCGATGGAAACCGGGGCACAGCCTGAACCAGCGCCCTGATCCGCCGGGCCACCCTGCAGTGCAATAGGCCAATTTGTTCGCAAGTTGCGAGAAAATTTGCGGAAAGACATAGAGACAGAAAAATTGAGGACAGAAAAATGGAGTTCCTCTTTATTTGGCTGTCTTCAATTTTCTTGTCTGCTTTTCCTGCTCCGTTGCGGCTCCGCCGCGCTGCGGTTTTGTGAAGTCATGGGCGGTCGAAGCGCCCCAAAAACTGCCTGCCTGGGATCGCCTGCTCGAACCGAAAGACACCATCCTGAGCGATCGGGGCCGAGGAACCAAAAAAAATTCTGAGATTTTGCTTGTCGAAGCGCATGACTTGTCGCAAAGTAACTTCAGTTGTTGCGCGGGATGGCCGCCGCAATCTGTTCTTTCGAAAACGGTTGTTCGTCGCTTTACCCTGCGATGTGCGTGATACGCAACAAAGTCCTTGAACCGTAAAACACGAAGCTACGGGGATCTTAGCCCCGCGAGCCGCCGACAGGCCTTCACTGGACGTCGAAGGCCCGCAAGCCGGTCCCAAATGTTGCTGCAAGTTCCAAGGAATTGTTTCACACGGCATCTGCGGGGTTTTCTTTTTTCACCTATTTCCGTTCGGCGGCGGCGTGACTTTGGACTTTGGACTTTAAGGTTTGGAAGGTAACTTTCCGCCCATGCCGCGCGATGATTTGTTTGGCCGGCCGCCCGCCCCGGATCCGGAATCTTACGGGCCGGCAAGCCCGCAACCGCTGGCCGCGCGCTTGCGGCCCCGCACGCTGGATGAGTTCGCTGGGCAACAGCACATCCTTGCGCCCGGCCAGTTGCTCCGCCGTGCCATCGAGGCTGACCGCATTCAGTCGCTTATTTTCTACGGCCCGCCGGGGACGGGTAAAACCACGCTGGCGCAGATCATCGCCCGGCAGACGCGCAGCAAGTTCGAGCGTCTCAGCGGTGTCGAGTCAAACGTCGCTGACATGCGGCGCGTACTTGCCGCCGCGGCTAACCGCTGCGCGAACACCGGCCAGCCAACCATCCTCTTCATTGACGAAATCCATCGCTTCAACAAAGCCCAGCAAGACGTGCTGTTGCCCGATGTCGAGAGCGGCACCGTGCGCCTGATCGGTGCCACGACGCACAATCCGTTCTTCTTCGTCAACTCGCCGCTGGTTTCCCGCTCGCAAATCTTCGAACTGCGTCCGCTGTCGGTGGCGGAAATCCACGGCCTCTTGCTCCGGGCGCTGGTGGACGAGGATCGCGGGCTGGGCTATCTCAAAATCCGCGCCGATGAAGCCGCGCTCCAGCATCTGGCGACGCTTTCCGACGGCGACGCCCGGAAGGCGCTGAATTCGCTCGAAATCGCCGCCCTCACCACCGAGCCGGGCCCGGACGGCGCCATCCATCTGGACCTGTCCGCTGCCGAGCAGAGCATCCAGAAGAAGGCGGTGGTCTATGACGGCGACGGCGACGCGCATTTCGACACGATCTCCGCCTTCATCAAATCGGTCCGCGGCAGCGACGTGGACGCCGCGCTCTACTGGCTGGCAAAGATGATTCACGCCGGCGAAGACCCGCGCTTCATCTCGCGGCGCATGATGATTTTGGCCGCCGAAGACGTGGGCTTGGCCGACCCGATGGCGCTGGTGCTGGCGGTGGCGGCGCATCAGGCTGCGGAGTTTGTCGGCTGGCCCGAGGCGCGCATTCCGATTGCCGAGGCGGTGATTTACCTCGCCACGGCGATCAAGAGCAATTCCGCCATCTGCGCCATTGACGCTGCTCTGGAGGACGTGCGATCCGGACGGACGCTGGCTGTGCCGGAGCACTTGCGCGACGCGCATTACGAGGGGGCGAAGCGGTTGGGCCACGGCGAAGGCTACCAATATGCCCACGATCATCCCGGCCATTTCGCTGCTCAAGACCACCTCGGCGCCTCACGGCGCTACTACGACGCCACGGAGCAGGGAGTGGAGAAGAAGATCAAGGAGCGCGTCGAGAAGTGGCGGGCGGCGCTGGAGCAGGTGCGGAAGTGAAATCAGAAATCCGAAATCAGAAATCCGAAGCCACGACGGTTGGCCGGCAAAAGGCAGAAGTGCGGGCGGAAATTCGCCAGCGACTGCGCCGTTTGAGCGCCGAGGAACGGGCGGCGAAATCCGCCCAAGCCTGCGAGTGGTTGCGCCAGCAGACGATCTGGCGGCGGGCGAAGACGGTGCTGTTCTACGCGCCGCTGGGCGATGAGTTGGATTTGACGCCGCTCTTCGCCGACTGCGAATCGGAAGGCCGGCGAATCGCGTTGCCCGGTTTTGACGCCGCGCAGGGGAATTACGCCGCGTGGTTCATCGCGGATCGGCGGCGGGATTTGGTCGCGGGAAAGTTCGGTATCCTGGAACCCGCCGCCCATTGTCGGCTGCGTCCGGTGGAACGCGTGGATTTGATTCTCGTGCCAGGGGTCGCCTTCACCCCGGACGGACGGCGCTTGGGCCGAGGCAAGGGTTTCTACGACCGGCTGTTAAGCCAGGTGGCGGGCTGGCGCTGCGGGGTGGCGTTGGATTTCCAAGTGCGGGAGGAACTGCCCTGCGAGCCGCACGATCTCCTCATGGATTGCCTGCTCACGCCGGAGCGCTGGCGGGAATGCCGCCCGCCAGCGGTAGGCGGAAAGTAACCGGGCGTGGGCTAATCCCGAATTCCGAAGCGGAAGTGGCCTCAGTTAGTGGGACCGGCTTCCAGCCGGTCAGTTTCAGTCAACCCCTTGCAAAATATCTCCCGCGTTGCCGAACGCCCAACCTGACAGGCAGGATGCCCGCCCACTAATGCCGCTCGCGGTCGTAGAGATTTGAGGGGATGCCGCCCTCCCAGCCTTTGGGTGAATTCCACGGGCGCTCGGCCACGTTCTCATCGTTGGTGGCGCAACCGCCCCCCCAGACAGCCAGCACGAAGAGCAGCGCCAGCAGGGCGAAGTGGGAGCCGGAGGAAAACCGTTTCATTGCTGCGTCACGGCGACGTCGCCTTCGAGGACCTCGTTGATGTCCCAACCGGGCAGCACATTGGCCACGCAGCGATCAGGTTCGACTTGGGTAAGCCGCACCCGCGCCACGAGCTTGCCGGAACGGCTCAGGAGCATACGTCCGTCCGTGAGTGCGCCTTGTTTCTGACCCACGTCCAGCACGATGAAACCGTATTTCGGATCCACCACCATCACCTTGGCCACCAGATCGCTGGGCAACGGCACGCTGTAATCGGGATCCTTGAATTTCGCGAGTTCGGTTCGGGTGCTGTGGAGGTCGCGTTCGAGGTTGCCTTGAGTGCGGAGCAAATCCGCACGATTGACTAGCAGGGCCTTGTTGGTGGCGTTCAGGACCGAAATCTGCTCTGGCTCCAAACCCGCCGCCTTGTAGGCCGAGAGTTTCTGGTCCGTCGTGGTGAACTTGTCGGTCATGTCGCGCAGGCCTGCAGTCAGCTTCTCGGTTTCCTTGCGCTGCTTCTCGGCCTCGGCTTGGGCGGTGTCGCGCTCGGTCGTGGTGTCGGCGAGCAGCTTTTTGGTCTTGTCACGATCCGTTGTGGTGTCGGCGAGTTGCTTCTTCGTCTTGGTGTGCGCGCCGCGCTCATCGTTGCGCTCTTTAAGGTAAGTGTCGCGATCCGTCATAACGACAGTCACCTTCTCTTTGATCTGCACAAAGTTGAGAACGGCCACGCCGATGCCAGCGAGGATGGCGATAACGAGAGCGATGCGAAGTAACATGGTTGTTAATTTCGGTTCAAAAGCCGGACGCAGATTAGATTTTGTCTGGCGGTATGTCAACGATGGTTTCAAATCCTTTCGCTATTCGATGAACAGCACCGGGTTCCGGGATGGAGGTTTGAAGTCCGAAATCCGAAACCCAAGCGGCCCGCTCAAAACCCCGGCGACGGACGGTAGGGCGACGCTTCTGCGGAGCCGCCACCAGAGCAAAGCGCCGACATTCTTGTCGGCCAGTGCATGCAGACCGGGACCGCGCCGATAAAAATGTCGGCGCTCCGCTCTGATGGCGGCTCCGCAGGAGCGTCGCCCTACCGTCCGTCGCCGGGGGTTTTAGCGAGCCGCCCGGGTTTCGGATTTCGGGTTTCTTTCGGACTTCGGACTTTGCCCTCCGCCCTCCTCTCCGAAGTTGCCCGCCTCGGCACCGTTCGCCTATCCTGCCGCATGAAATATCGTCGCTTTGGCCGCACCGGACTCCAGATGCCCGTCCTCACCTGTGGTGGGATGCGTTACCAGCACAAGTGGCAGGACGTGCCGCCTGGCGAAATTCCGGCGGACAACCAGGCCAATCTCGAAGCCTGCGTGCGGCGGGCGCTGGATCTCGGCATCAATCACATCGAGACCGCCCGGGGC
Organism: uncultured Verrucomicrobiota bacterium; assembly: GCA_903847485.1. Lineage (GTDB taxonomy): Bacteria > Verrucomicrobiota > Verrucomicrobiia > Limisphaerales > JAJXZI01 > CAINDV01. The sequence goes on along the minus strand of CAINDV010001129.1, from coordinate 217 downwards.
TACGGCACTTCGGAGATGCAGCTTGGCCGCTTTCTTCCCGCTTTGCCGCGCGACAAGATGCTGGTGCAGACGAAAGTCGCCCCCGCCGCCACGCCGGAGGAATTTCTGCAAACCGTCTTCAACATCCGCCGATTTCTGCTCACCGCTGCACTGATATCGGTGGTCGCTGGGATCGCAGGAATCATCATCACTGGTCGTAACGGCGGCAGTGGTCCGG
>CAINDV010001128.1 GCA_903847485.1 uncultured Verrucomicrobiota bacterium | reverse complement strand
CTGGTGGACCGGCTCATCGCCCTGGGCAAACGCTTCGACTACTTCGTCTATCCCAATCGCGATCACGGGCTCTCTGAGGGCAAGGGGTCGCTCGCTCACGTGCGCATGTTGATTGCCCGCTATCTCGTTGAACACCTGCCTCCGGGGCCGCGTTGAATGAACCTTCACCCATATCACCCGCGCAGCGCTCCGTGCCATGGGGCGAGCGAAAAGCAACTGCTTATCAATTCATGAAATACATTCCTTCAACTCGGGTGCTGAGATGGACGCTGGCCTGCATCTCCCTGGCCATAGCCGCGGTGGGCGGAACGGCTGCGTCGGCCGCGTCGGAGCCTGCCGTGCCAGCGCGGCCCTGGTTCCGGGACGGACAGGCGCAGGTCGTGCCGGCGTTCGAGGACGCGTCGAGGTGGGTCCGCGAGTCGCTGTGGGTCGAGACGGAGTTTGACTCCGACGGGGACGGCAAACGTGACCGGATGTTCACGGACGTCACGCGTCCTGGCCAGACCGAGACGGATGGATTGAAGCTGGCGGTGATTTACGAGTCGTCGCCGTATTTCGCGGGGACCGCGGAGGCCAAGGGCTTGTTCTGGGACGTGCGCCAGGAAGTGGGCGAAGAGCCGCCGGCGCGGACTAATCACACTCGGGTTCCCTACCAGCCAGGGCGGACGAACGTGTCGGATGGATTGGTCAAGACGTGGGTCCCGCGAGGTTTCGCCGTGGTGCATTCAGACGCGCCCGGCACGGGGCTTTCGGATGGGTGCGTGACCATTGGTGGGCCGCCGGAGGCCCTGGCGCCCAAGGCGGTGATCGACTGGCTCAATGGCCGGGCACGGGGGTTCCGGACGCGGGAGGGAACCGAAGAGGTACGGGCGACGCGGTGGTGTACGGGCAAGGTGGGCATGATGGGAACTTCGTACGACGGCACGATCCCTCTGGCCGCGGCCACCACCGGAGTCAAGGGCCTCGCAGCCATCATCCCGGTGGCGCCGAACACATCCTACTACCACTATTACCGCAGCCATGGCCTCGTGCGTCACCCGGCGGGCTATCTGGGTGAGGACATCGATACGCTCTATGACGTGGTGAGAAGCGGGGAGCCGGCGCGCGCGGAGTGGGGGGACGCGCATATCCGGGACGGGGTGTTTGCCAGGGGGCGCGATCGCCAGAGCGGCGATTACAAAACCTTCTGGGCGGAGCGGGATTTGCTTAAGAAGGTGAGTGGGGTAAAGGCCGCAGTGCTGATGGCGCACGCGTTCAACGACTGGAACGTGGTGCCCGAGCACAGCGTGCGGATCGCCAGCGCGCTGAAGGGCCGGGTGCCGATGCGCATGTATTTTCACCAGGGCGGCCACGGTGGCAACCCGCCCATGGAAATGGTGAACCGCTGGTTTTCACGGTTTCTCTACGACCTTCCCAACGGGGTGGACAAGGGGCCGCGGGCGTGGATCGTGCGCGAGTCCGACCCGGGCGCGACCCCTGGCCAGGGCCGGCGTGCGTCGCAACTGCCCACGCCCTACGCCGATTACCCGAACCCCGCGGCGTCGGTCGTGACGCTGCGCCCCGGTGCGGGGGGCGGCGCCCTGGGGCCGCTGGGATTGCGAATCACACACAAGCAGGGGACTGAGACGCTGGTGGATAACGTGGAGTTTGCCGGGGCCGCCCTGGCGAAAGCCGGGGCATCGGATCACCGTCTGCTCTACGCCACGCCCGAGCTGCTGGCGCCGCTGCACATTTCGGGCACCCCGCGCATCACGCTCCGGCTGGCGTCGAGCAAGCCGGCGGCGAACCTCTCGGTTTGGCTCGTGGTGCTGCCGTGGACAGACGGCCCGATCGGGCCGGCGAACATCATTACGCGCGGCTGGGCTGACCCGCAAAACCATGCCTCGCTGAAGCACGGTGGCGATTATCATTCCATGAAACGCGGCGAACCGTTGATCCCGGGCAAGTTCTACCGACTAACGTTCGACCTCCAGCCCGACGACCAGGTGATCCCCGCGGGCAAACGGATCGGGTTGATGATCTTCTCCAGCGATCGCGATTTCACGCTCTGGCCCAAACCGGGCACCGAACTGACCTTGGACCTCGACGAGACCAGCCTGCGCCTGCCGGTGGTGGGAGGCCGGAACTGGTTTGAAGAGGCCGTGGGGGATGGATGATGAATGCACCTGCGCGGTAGAAAGAAGACACAGCCATGAAACACACCCTCACCCTCCTCTCCGCCCTGCTGTTGGCTTGGTTCGCTGCGCCGGGAAAAACCGTTGCCTCTGCAATGCCGTCAAAGCCGAACATCCTCTTCATCCTCGCCGATGACCTCGGCTATGGGGACGTGAGCTGCTACAACGACCGGGCCAAAGTCCCCACGCCCAACCTCGATCG
>CAINDV010001127.1 GCA_903847485.1 uncultured Verrucomicrobiota bacterium | reverse complement strand
CGCCGACGGCAAGGGCAGCATCAAGGTCCGCGCCAAGATCAAGGTCAAGGACGCCAGCACCGTCGTCATCAAGGAAATCCCGCCCACCACCACCACGGAGTCGCTCATCGCCTCCATCGAGGACGCGGCGCGCAAGGGCAAGATCAAGGTTAAGTCCGTCAACGACTTCACCTCCGAGGATGTCGAGATCGAGGTGCGCGCCCCGCTGGAGGTGGACGCCGAGAAGCTGGTGGACGCGCTCTACGCTTTCACCGATTGCGAGGTCAGCATCAGCAGCCGCATCATCGTCATCCGCGACAACCGCCCGGTGGAGTTGACCGTGAGCGAAGCGCTGCGGGCGAACACCGATCAGCTCGTTGACATCCTCAAGCGCGAGTTGGAGTTGAAGGAGCGCCAGCTCCAGGACGAACTCCACTACCGCACGCTGGAGCGCATTTTCATCGAGGAACGCATCTACAAGAAGATCGAGCAGTGCAAGACGAACGAAGCCGTCGTCGCCGCCGTCTATGATGGCTTCAAGCCCTTCGCCAGCCAACTCGTCCGTGACCTCACCGATCCCGACGTGGAGCGCCTGCTCACCGTCCGTATCCGCCGGATCTCGCTTTTCGACATCAACAAGCACCGCGAGGAGATGGCGAAGGTGAAGTCGGATCTTGCTCAGACGCGCCAGCATCTCAAGAACCTCATCAAGTACGCCATCGGCCACCTCGAAGACCTGTTGGCCAAATACGCCCCCATCTACCCGCGCCTCACCAAGAGCAGTCGGCACGACGAAATTGACGTGAAGGAAGTCGCCTTCAAGGCCTTCAAGGTGGCTTACGACCGCGAGAGCGGTTACCTCGGCTACAAGGTAAGCGGCGAGGAATTTCGCAACGAATGCACCAAGTTCGACAAGCTGCTCATGGTCTTTCGCGACGGCCACTACAAGGTCATCGAGTTGCCGGAGAAGCTCTTCGTCGGCCCGGACATGGAATACTGCGGCCTCCCGGATCGCGAGCAGGTGTTCACGCTGGTCTATTCCGACCGCGACGCCACCTACCTGAAGCGGTTCAACTTCGGCGGCGCGATTCTGGACAAGGAGTATTTCTGCGTGCCGGAAGGCGAGAAGTGCAAGATGCTGTTCTTCGAGCCGGGGACGCCGGAGACGCTTTACATCCGCTACAAGCCCGCCCCGCACCAGAAGATCAACCAGCAGACCTGCGTTCCTTCCGAGGTGGAAGTTAAAGGCGCCAAGACCCGCGGCCGGCAGCTCACCATCAAGGACGTCGGCGCCGTCGGCACCAAACCGCCGCGCGGCTGGGACCCCGAAGCAGCGACGACCAAGGTGATGTTCGCCTGAGCCGCAACTACCCATGGTATTTCAACGCAAAGACGCAAAGGCGCAAAGGCGCAAAGGAGGGACGCGCTTTCGAGCATGTGATTGCTGGTCGCTAATCGCGGACTGGAACCTCTCTCGCACAACGTTCCTTGCGTCTTCGCGCCTTTGCAGTGCTGTCTCCCAGCTTCGTCGCGTTCGGCAAAGATTTTCGGAAAAGCCAGTAAACCGCGGGTCTTCCGAGAAGTTTGTTCCTGGTTGCTATTCTCTGCCTTGCTGCCAGGGGAGGCTGGCTCTTCTCTTACAGTCGCGGAGCGACCAAGTGACGGTAGCCGTGGGCTTCAGCCCACGGCAATGG
>CAINDV010001126.1 GCA_903847485.1 uncultured Verrucomicrobiota bacterium | reverse complement strand
CGGCTTCCAGCCGGTCAGGTTGCGCGTTCGACCACAAGTCCGGTTTTTCCGTTAGGCAAACTGACCGGCTGGAAGCCGGTCCCACTACGCGAAGCGGATTCCGCTTCGGAGTTCGAGTTATACAGCGGCGAGGTTGCGTGGCGGCGGGAATCGGGCTTCCCCGCTCGCGACACGGAAGCCGCTTTTGCAGGCTTGGTTCCGGCTTTGCTGACTCATGGTGCCGTGTCCCAACCGGTGCTTTCGCCTCGTTTTGCCCGTGCGCACCGCCCAAACGAATCTGCGACATGGACTGGCCTTCGCTCTTGCTGGCCGGGTGAGATGTTTGCCGGCCAAGCTACTGATTTTCATCGGCAAATGGCATCACACCTGCCGGGTCAGCTTCACACCCAACTGCAGCAACCGCCGGAGTTCCGCCTCACTGCCCGCCTCGGCGTAGATGCGGAGGATAGGTTCGGTGCCGGAACCGCGCAGGCCCAGCCAGGCACCATTGGCACTCTCGAACTTCACGCCGTCGAAAGTCTTCACCGCACTCACCGGCGAGCGGCCCAAGCGCGCCGGCGCATTCGCCGGGAGCCAGGCCATGAGCGCGGCACGTTGCTCCAGCGGAAACCGCGCGTCAATCCGCCCGTAGCGGTGCGGCCCAAATTCCTTTTCCAGCCGGGCCAGAATGCGATTGGCGGACACCCGCTCGGTGGCCAGTAGCTCCAGCAGGAACAGCCCCGCCGCCAGGCCATCGCGTTCCGGGATGTGTCCGGCGAAACCCACCGAGCCGCTTTCCTCCGCGCCGAACAGCACGTCGCCGCGCAGCATCTCGGCGGTGATGTATTTGAAGCCGATGCCGACTTCAGTGAGCGGCAAACCCCAAGCCACGCACATCTTGTCCACCATCGCCGTGGTGTTGATGGTCTTGACGATGCGCCCGTGGCCATGCCGGTGGCGGACAAGGTGGTGCAACAGCAGCGCGATGACCTGTTGATTCGAGAGCGCCTGGCCGTGGCCGTCCATCGCCCCGATGCGGTCAGCGTCGCCGTCGGTGACGAGGCAGAAATCGTGCGGATCGCGGCGCAAGGCGGCGGCGCCGAGGACGTAATTCTTCGCCAGCGGCTCGGGGTTAATGCCGCCAAAGAGCGGGTCAGGCGCGCCGTTGAGTGTCGTGACCTGGCAAGTAGTCCCCGCGAGCAGAGTCGTGAAGCAGCCGGCGCCAACGCCGAAAAGCGCATCGTGGGCGACGCGCAGTCCTGACTTAGCAATGAGCGGAAAATCCACGAGCCGCTTGATGGCGCGGAAGTGCGCCGGGCGGAGATCGCGGAAGCGAATGCGCCGGTCGCCGATGGCGGAGGAAACGGAGCGGCGGCGAACCGGAGAAACGGAGAGGAGTTTTTCGACAGCGGCGCATTCGGCGGAATCGGCGCTGCCGCCGAAGTGGGCTTTGAGCTTGAAACCGTTGAACTTGGGCGGGTTGTGGCTGGCGGTGATCATCACGCCACCGACGGCGTGGAGCTGTTTCACGGCGAACGAGACGCACGGCGTGGGCGTTGGCTCTGGCGTGAGTATCACGGCGAAATCATTCGCCGCGAAGACTTCGGCCGTGCGCCCGGCGAACTCCGCCGAGAGAAACCGTCGGTCGTAGCCGATGACCACCTTGCGTTCCGTGCCGACGACCGGGTGGGCGGACCAATAATCCGCCGCCGCCTGGCTGACGCGTTCGACGTTGGCAAAAGTGAAATCGTCGGCGATCACGCCGCGCCAGCCATCGGTGCCGAATTGGATGTCAGACATAGGATAGAGGAACCCGATTAAACTCGAATTCCGAAGCTCGAATGACGAATGCCAAATGAAGCCCGAAATCCGAATGACGAATCGCTGCCTCCGTCCGTTCGGTTTTGTGCAAAGTCTTGCGCCTCCTCCATCCAAGAAGGCCTCAGGCCTCGCGCTTCAAGCTTCGTCATTCTTTCGTCATTCGTCATTTGAGCTTCGGAATTCGAGTTGAAAGCACTGTGGAGCATGCTCACTGGCAGGAGTTTCGACCCCAGTGTGCTGTCGGCATCTTGCCGGTAGCGGCCGGGCATGGTGAAGAATGGACACTGGCCGGAGTTTCGACAGTCGCGCATGACCGGACGCGCCGCCTCCGCGACACTCTTGCCCTCCTGTGTATCGAGCAGCTTCATGCCGGGGTGCTTCGCCATTTCCGCCTTGAAGCCCGCCACCCGGTCAATGCAGGCCTTGTTCACACTTAGATGGAGTATGACCAACTTGGCTTCCGGCTTGACCTTCGCCAGCGCCTCGCAGTCCAGGCGGCCAGCCTCGACGTTGTCACTCGCGACCTGGCAGAGCACGAGCTCGGGATCACTCACCGGCACGTCCACGATGATGACCGGCACCTTCTTGCGCTTCGCCTCAACGAGCGTTCCCTTGATTCCCTCCCAGTTCACCGGGTTGATGAAAATAGCGGCGGGCTGCTGCTGAAGCAGTGGGCTTGTTTCGACAAAATGGACAGTGAAATCGGGATATTTGGTTATTGGTTTATGAGTTCGAATGCGGTTGGGGACAGGAAATCAAGGGTGCGGTGCAGGCGTTCGCGATTATAGAACGCTTCGATGTAGTCGAAGATGGCGGCCCGCGCCTCAGGGTGGG
>CAINDV010001125.1 GCA_903847485.1 uncultured Verrucomicrobiota bacterium | reverse complement strand
TACTGTGTCACGAGCCATGCGGCGCAGGGACGCACGGTGGACCACGTCTATGTGGCGGTGGACTCGCAATCCATCCGCTCAGCCAGCCTCAACCAGTTTTATGTCAGCGCCTCGCGCGGACGGGAGAAAGTTGCCGTGTTCACGGACGATCTGATGTTCCTGCGCCAGGCCGTGACGCGGCCCGCGGCGCGGCTCTCGGCTACCGAACTAATCGAGCGCGTGCGGTTGGCCAATCGCCCCACCGCCAGCGAGAAACCCACGCTCAAAGTGCGGCCGGCACCATAACTCCCAACGAACCATGTTACGCGGCCGACCCGATGATCCTCGCAAACCAGCCAACCACGGAAAGGCGCACAACGCCAGCCAGCCAAGGATGATTGTAGTTTTCGTGTAAGATGGTTTCCGTCCGCCTTGGCAGGTGGGCCAAGGTATGGCTTGCGATCTGTGATGAGTTACCAGGCGGTCTCGGTCGCGGATGCTACCTTTCCGCTCGGGCGCTCCCCAATCCCAAGGTGATGGCCCGACGAACTCACTACGCACGCCCTGGATCGTCTTCTGGCCCCACGGCTCACCGCGCTCCGACCGCCCGACTGCTACGGGACGAGCCGGATCCGGTAGCTCCGATCAGTGAAGGCACCAGCCGCGCCATCGCTGAACTGGAACGGCACGGATGGCGCACGGTTCGTGGCGATGTCCGCCCAGTCGGTGAGATTGGTACTCGCCATGACCACGTAGTCCGGCCCACTGGTTCCTGACACCTCTACACCGAAGCCAGAGGCGTCGAAGCCCAACGGCCTCAGAATCACGGGTAGCAGCGGATTCACTACAATCGAGAAAGTGTTTGAGCCGCGCAAAGCGGGAGTGCCGTCATCCTCCACGAGAACCTGCAAAAGGTTGCTACTCCCGGCCTGCGCCACCGTCGGCCGCCATGAGAACGCACCTCCACTGCTGATCGTTGCCCCAACCGGTGGGCTAACCAGGCTAAAGCTTAACACATTCGCCGGGAGGGCGGCGTCGGTGGCCGTTACGGTGATGTTCACTGTTTGACCGGCGTTCACTGTGCAGTTTGCTATCGGGTCAACCACAGGCGCTGCATTCACCTCGTTGACCGTCACGGTGAAGCTGTTGGTAACGCTCAGCGACTTCGCATTGACCGCCGCGGCATTGGTGTCCGTCACCGTCACCGTGAGCGTATAGGTGCTGGGACCCTGGTCTTCCGTTGGCGTCCAGGTAATCAGACCGGAGGTTGAGTCAATCGCCGCCCCTGGCGGAGGCGTCAATAGCGCAAAGGTCAGCGCGTTCGTAGGGTAGTCGGGATCAGTCGCCAAGGCGGAGATGCTCAGCGTGGTCAACTCATTGACCGCCTGATTCGTCGGCACCATGAGCACGGGTGGCCGGTTCGATTCCAGCACCGCCACCGTGAACGTGTTCGTCGCGCTGAGATGCGTGTTCACGGCCAGCGGACTGTAGTCGGTTACCACCACCTGGATGACGTTCGTGCCCGGCCCATGTGCTTCCGACGGGGTCCAGGAAATCGCGCCGGTGTTAGCGTCAATGCTCATGCCGTCGGGCGGCGAGAGGAGGGAGAACGTGAGCGCGTTGGCTGGCTCGTCTGGATCGGTCGCGCTGGCGACTACGGACAAAGCCGTCTGTTCAATGAGCACCTGATCGTCAGGTACCGTGAGAACCGGCGGCCGATTCACCTCCTGGACTTCGAGGGTGAAACTGTTGGTCGTGCTCAGGTGCTGCTCATTCACCGCGTAGCTGTTGGTGTCGGTCACACGCACGGTGACGGGGTAAGACCCGGCTCCCTGGGCCTCTGTGGGCGTCCAAGAGATTGCACCACCGGGCGTCACGGTCAGCCCACTCGGACCCGAGACCAACTCGAACGCCCAGGTGTTAGTCGGGATGTCGGAGTCTGTCGCCGTGGCTGTGGCGCTAAACGCTGATTCCTCGGCCATGGCCTGGCTGGGCGGCAGCGTGAGCACGGGGGCCACGTTTATCTCGTTCACGGTAATCTGGAAGGTGCCCGCCACGGTCAAGTTGGGCGTGCCGTTGTCGGTTACCAGCACTGTTATGTTGGTCGTCATTGGCCCCTGAGCTTCCGTGGGCGTCCAGGAAATAACCCCGGTGCCGGCGTTAATCGTGGCTCCCTCGGGCGCGTTGGTGAGGGCGTAGCTCAGCGTTTGCGGTGGGAAATCAGCATCCGTGCCGGCGGCATTAAGGTTGAACTGAACCAATTCGTCCTGGGTTTGGTCCGCAAACCCTGGCAGCACTGGCCGGACATTGCCCACCCGAGTTGACACGTTGGTTGGTGTGTAATTCACCACTAACCCCACCTCGTTGGAGGGGAAACTGAACCTAGCGAATGTTCCCGTGCGAATGCCCGCAGTCACAAAGATGAAATTAGTGTTGGCCGGCGGGCAAAAACCTCCAGCGAGCGTCACGTTCAAAGCCCCGGCCAGCGAGACAGTGCCGCTGACGGCGAGCCGGTCGTATCCGCTGCCGGCTGACAACCCGGCCAGTTCGATGTCCAAGGTTCCGTTGGTAGTTTGGGTGTAATTGCCGGTGATGCTCAGCAAGCCCGGCGACGCGCCGGGGCTGACCGTGCCGCCGTTGAGGACACTAGCGATCACTGTCCCTGTGCCTCCCAGCGTGCCGCCCAGGAATTGCATCGTGGAAGAGGCGCTGACCGTACCACCCAAGAGCAGGGTGGAGCCGGCTGTCTGGTTGAAGACAGTGGAGAACTGAAGTGTCCCCGCCAATGCCTTCAGCGTCCCGCTGTTGGTGAAGCTGTTGGGCGAGATAATAAGCGCCTTGCCCGCCACGTCGGCCTGGATAGTCCCTTGGTTGAGCAGCGTCGAACCGAAGTTTTGTGAGATGATACCTTGGCCGCGCACCGTCACGCCCGGCCCCAAGGTCAGCGTCGTCGCTCCGCCGTCGCCCAGATAAAGCTCGTTCCCGGTGCCGCTGCCGGCGAACACGATCGCGCCGTTGCCCCCAATCGTCTGCGTGCCGGAGTTGACGCGCAAGTAAGTGGCGGTCCCAGTCGAATTGAGCGTGATCATCGCCCCGCACGCGAGCGTCAGCCCGTTGGCGAGGTAGAGGTTCTGGCCGTTGGTAATGCTCACGTCGCTGGCCAGCGTCACCCCGTTGAGGGTGCAGTCGGAGACCACCAACGGTGCCCCACCTGTCGCCGTCACCGTCCCGCCATTGAGCGTCCCGGTCACGTTCCACGAGCCACTCGGGCCAGCCAACGCCACCCCGCCATTCAAGGTGCCGCTCAGGTTCACCGTCGCGTTGTCCGCCTGGACGGTGCCGCTGCTGCTCCAGGTGCTGCTGATATTCAAGATGGCGCCGTTGCTGGCGCTGAGCGTGCCGCTGTTGGAGAAGCTGCCGGGCGAGAGGGTCAGGGTGGCCCCGTTCAAAGCGCTGAGCGTGCCGCTGTTGGTAAAGCTGTTGCGCGGGGTAATAGTCAACGCCTTGCCCGCTACGTCGGCCTGGATCGTCCCTTGGTTGATCAGCGTCGAACCGGAGGATTGTAAGATGCTGCCCTGGCCGCGCACCGTCACGCCCGGTCCCAAGGTCAGCGTCGTCGCTCCGCCGTTGCCCAGATAAAGCTGGTTCCCGGTGCCGCTGCCGGCGAACACGATCGCGCCGTTGCCCCCGATCGTCTGCGTGCCGAGGTTGGCGTACAAGCGAGTGTTGATCCCGGTCGAGTTGAGCGTGATCGTCGCCCCGCCCGCAAGCGTCAGCCCGTTGCCGATGCTCAGACTCTGGCCGTTAGCTATGCTGACGTCGCTGGCCAGCGTCACGCCGTTGAATGTGCAGCCGGAGACCACCACCGGTGCCCCACCCGTCGCCGTCACCGTCCCGCCATTGAGCGTCCCGGTCACGTTCCACGAGCCAGTCGGGCCAGCCAACGCCACCCCACCATTCAAGGTGCCGCTCAGGTTCACCGTCGCGTTGTCCGCCTGGACGGTGCCGCTGCTACTCCAAGTGCTGCTGATACTCAGGATGGCCCCGTTGCTGGCGCTGAGCGTGCCGCTGTTGATAAAGCTGTTGAGCGGGGTAATAGTCAACGCCTTGCCCGCTACGTCGGCTTGGATCGTCCCCTGGTTGAGCAGCGTCGAACCGCCGGATTGTGAGATGCTGCCCTGGCCGCGCACCGTCACGCCCGGCCCCAGGGTCAGTGTCGTCGCTCCGCCGCTGCCCAGATGAAGCCGGTTGGCGGTTGCACTGCCGGCGAACACGATCGCGCCGTTGCCCCCGATCGTCTGCGTGCCGGAGTTGACGCGCAAGTAAGTGGCGGTCCCAGTCGAGTTGAGCGTGATCGTCGCCCCGCCCGCGAGCGTCAGCCCGTTGGTGAGGTAGAGGTTCTGGCCGTTGGTAATGCTCACGTCACTGGCCAGCCTCACCCCGTTGAGGGTGCCCCCGGCGGCTACCAACTGCGCCCCGCCCGTCGCTGTCATGTACGCACCAGTCAACGTGGATGCGATTGCAAGCGTTTGCGTGCCGATGCTTGCTCCGACATGGACGGACAATGCGGCGGCAGACGTATTGATTGTCACCGTGTAGGTGCCGCCGCTCGTGATGAGCACATCATCCGCAGCGCCCGGCACCTGACCGGAACTCCAGTTGGTAGCCGTGCCCCAGTTGCCGCTGCCGGCGACCCAGGTGACGGTGGCCGCCGGGAGTGGCAAAACCGCCAGCCAAAGCAGGGGCAGTGCGAGCAAATGTTTCAGTGTACGTATATTCATGGCATCGAGTGGCTATTGAGGCAGCCCTACCATGAGGCCAGCCCCGGTCAGAGACTAGACCAGTTCCCTCCGCAGGACGCAACGCCAAAAACTACTGCTGGCTATGGCAGGCCAAGAAGTCCGGCTATCCCTCAATCTGCCCTTGCAAGGTGGGGCGATTGTGATTGGTTGGGTTGCACCACCGCACTGGTGCTGTTCAGGAACGCGATGCTCAACTGCCTGCCGTCAAATCGGCACTTCACCGTGTTGGGGTTACGCCGGACGAACGCAGCGCAAGCAATGGCACGCCACAGCTTCCTCCAAAGCCTTGCCGACCAAGTTGCGCGACACTCCGGCCGCTTTGACCAGTTCCGCATGGGTGAAGCGCAACTGTTCCTGTTTGGGGCTGCCATCCTCGTCCACCCAGCCGAGAACCTTGCGCAGCACATAGCCAACAATCCGAACCGTCCCGCGCGAATTGTGTGGAATCACCACCGTGAAGAACTGGATGGGCACAAAGGTGACGTTCGACCGGAAGTCGGGAAAGCCAGCGAACCGGGTTGTCACCTCCGTACCCACAGGTCATTGCTCCTCTGCTGGCGCCGGGCTTGGCACCGGCGGCTGCGTGGCCGGCGGCAGGGGACGCCCGCTTCGCTCGGCGTGCTCACGCACAATCTGATTGATGCAGAAACTGCGGTCGCGGTCGTCCTTTTCCGCAAGCTCCCGCAAATAGTTCATCACCGCCACTTCCAACGTCACGCCCGTGGACCGGGTGAACCGCCGCTTGCGCGTGCTCATAGCTCCATG
>CAINDV010001124.1 GCA_903847485.1 uncultured Verrucomicrobiota bacterium | reverse complement strand
TAGCCCAGCGTTTCAACGCTGGGAACAGCGAGCCAGCCCGGCGACAAGCCCCGACAGAGACGACAGAAACGCTGTGTTGGGTAAGCATCTTCCTGTCGTCCCCGACGGGACTGGCTTCCTCCACACGCCTTCAACCCAGCGTTGAAACGCTGGGCCATTCTCTTTTGCCCTTCCGGGCTGAAGCTAGCGTATGCAAAATCTGATTTGCGCCCTCTACAATGAAAATTCCAAAAAATTGTTTGACAGCGACGGGTGTTGTGGGCAAGAGTTACGGGTAATTCGTTCGGGGTGCCGGCTTGGGCCGGTGCCCCGAGTGGTTCACACCTAAACATTATAGTCCCTTCGAAACACCTGATTATGAGAAAAATTCGTGCCTTATCCGCTGATGGTCGTTGTGCCTTTGGCTGGCGTCTAATCCTAACTCCCCACCAAACCATGAAAAGGAAACGCTTGGTTTCCACCCTCGGAATCGCCGCGCTCGGTCTGGGCGGCTTGATTGCTGTTCCCAACACCCGCGCCAATGACTGGACTAACCCCGGCCTTGGCGACTGGAACAATGCCGCCAACTGGAACGGCGGTATTCCCGCCGGCGGCACCATCGGCACTATCGCCAACGGCGGCACCGCCGTGGTCAGCACCACCGTGCCCACTCTCAATGAGGCGCAAGTCGGCAACAATGGCGTGGCCGGCAACCTCCTTATCACCAACGGTGGCACCCTAACCATCAACAACTGGCTGGTCGTCGGGCGCAACGGTGACGCGGGTAATACCCCCTTGTCCACGCTGACGATCAGCAGTAACGGAGTGCTCAACAAGGCCGGTGACGGTTTCCTGCTCGGCGACAGCGCCAACTGCAAGGGGCAGATGTTTGTCAAGGACAACGGATTCGTTCATATCACTGGGGGCTGGAATGGCATCGGCAACGGCACTGGCGAAGGGTGGCTCACCCTCCAGGACAACGCCGTTTACACCTTGGACGCCCAAGACTGGAACATTGGCGATTATGGAAGTTCGCGTGGCCATGCTTACATCAAAGGCAATGCCACACTGAATTGCTCCCGGTTCTTCGTCGGCAAGAACGGCGCCTCCGTCGGCGCGCTGTGGCAAAGTGGCGGGGCCATCGTCGGGGTCGGGGGCAACGCGAATGAGTGGACCCTCGGCGGCGATGCCAGCGATGCGGTGAACGCCTTCGGCTTCTACAATCTTTCCGGGGGCACCTTTAACAACCCGTTCAATTTCCAAGTCGGCCGCTACGGCAAAGGCGTGGTGTACCAGAGTGGCGGCACCCTCACTCTCGGCAGTTGGGCTTCCATTGGTCGGAACCCCACCGCTATCGGCATCCTCTATGTCACCGGCGGCCAACTCATTCACACGAGTACCGGCACCTCCCTGATGGTGGGTGAAAATGGCAGCCGCGGAGAACTGACCCTGGCTGGCTCTGGCAGCGTGACGTGCAGCCGCACCTTTGCCATTGGCAACGGCGGCACCGGCTATGTCAATTTGAACGGGGGCACACTCCGCGTACCGCAGATAGACCGCTGGGGTGCCACTGCCTCGGGCTACCTAAGTTTCAACGGCGGCCGCTTGCAAGCCACCACGGATCAGGCCGCCTTTCTCGGCAACCTGACTGAAGCATGCGTCTATGCCGGCAATGCCATATTCGACACCGCTGGCTTTGATGTAACCGCCGCGCAACCCTTGGTTGCACCTTACGGCGACGGCGTGCAGAGCATTCCCGTCGCCGATGGCGGCGCGGGTTATATGGCTCCGCCCATTGTCCAGATTGACGGCAGTGGGGCTGGGAGTGGCGCGATGGCGGTCGCCCAGATTGACCCGGCGGCCGGTACTGTCACCAACATCGTCGTGACCTGCTCTGGTTACGGTTACGGTAGCATTCCGAACGTGACTTTTATTGGCGGCGGTCCCTCGGCGGCAGCCACACTCGGCACGGTGACACTCGCCCCAGTTACTTCCGGCGGCCTCGTCAAGAACGGCACCGGCACACTTACCCTTAGTGGCGCGAACAACTACACCGGTGCGACCGTCGTCAATGCGGGTGCTCTGTCGGTTGCCACCGACGCTACCGGAGCTGGTTCCTACACAGTGGCCGATGCCGCCGCCTTGGGCGTGAAGGTCAACGCCGCCTATGGCCAACTGGGCATTGCCAGCCTGACTCTGGCCAGCTCCACCGCCGCCTCACTTAACTTCGATCTCGGCGGCTTTGGCAACCCGGCGGCGGTTCCGCTGAACGTCTATGGCAATCTTGCTGTCCACGGCACCAACACTGTCAATATCGCCGCCGCCGTGCTCCAAGTCGGCCAGTTCCCGCTGGTTCAATACGACAGCAAGTCCGGCTCCGGCTCCTTCGTACTCGGCACTCTGCCAGCAGGCGTGGAAGCTACCCTCGTTGATAACACCGGGGCCAAGACCATTGACCTGAAAGTCAACAGTGTCGGCCTGCCGCGCTGGGACGGCCAGGTGGCCGGCGGCGTGTGGGACATCAAGACCACCCCCCAATTGGGTTGAGCAGAGCACTGGCTTGCCGACGACGTTTAACGACGGCGCACCGGTTCTGTTCACCGATGACGCTCTCGGCACCACCACCGTGGACCTCGTCGCCACCGTCAAGCCGCTTTCCGTGACGGTCACCAATGTGCTGCTTCCCTACACCATCGTCGGCGTAGGTAAGATCAGCGGTGCCACCGGCCTGCTTAAGCAAGGCACTAACACCCTGACCATCGCCAACACCGGCCTGAACGACTATATCGGACGCACGGTCATTTCGGGCGGCACGCTCGCTGTCACTAACTTAGCCAACGGCGGCTCGCCCAGCGCCCTCGGCAAATCCTCTGCTAACGCGACGAACTTGGTGCTTTCCGGCGGTACGTTGCGCTACGCCGGCACGCCCGTCTCCATTGACCGCGGCTACACAGTGCAAGGGGCCATCGGCGTAATTGACGCGCAAAGCGACCTGACCTTGAGTGGTCGGCCAGTCGCCGGACCTGATGGCGGCCTGCGCAAAACCGGCGCGGCGAAACTGACTTACACCGGCGGCGGCATCAACGAACTGTCCGGCGGCGGTTGGCCTGGATTTAACGTCGCACTGGGCACCGTGGTGTTTGATGGCTCAGCCGGAGCGCAGACCAACCACAGCCATAACGACTGCTGGATCGGCGGTGGCGTTGACGGCAATTGCGCGCTCGTCCTCACCAACACCACGCTGAACGAGGACAATTGGGTGGTTGTCGCTCGCGGCAACGGCACGGTGGGCAACACTTCCAGCCTGACGCTCTACGACTCGGTGCTCCGCTCCGGCGCTTTCTCCATGGGCTTTGACGGCGGCATCTCCGGCAACCTGGCTCAGCAATTCACGACCTTGAACGGCACCTCGGCCATTACCAACAACGGGGACATGAACTTGGGTGAAAGCGGCGGTTCCTCCTCCAGCATGCAGCTCAACGGCAGCTCCGCCCTCTATTCAGGAGGGCGTATAATGGTTGGCTGGCACAACAACGCCACCGGCTCGGTGACCCTCGCCAACTCCAGCAAGTTGGTCATCAACGCCTGGCTGTCCGTCGGCAATGAAGGCGGCATCGGCACCTTTACCATGAAGAACGACAGCAGTTGCTGGGTGCGCTTGGACATGAACGTGACCGACGTTGACGCCGGTGACGCCACGCTTACTATGCAGGACAACGCGCAGATGACTGCCGGCGCTCTCTTTGTGGCCAAAGGCGCAGGTAGCACCGGCACCGCGACTATCAAAGACAACGTGCGTATCACCGCAAACAACCTCTACGTGGCCAACGCGACCGGCGCAAACGGCATCGTCAACCAGACCGGCGGCACGGTGACCACGGCGGGTAACGAATTCCAG
Organism: uncultured Verrucomicrobiota bacterium; assembly: GCA_903847485.1. Lineage (GTDB taxonomy): Bacteria > Verrucomicrobiota > Verrucomicrobiia > Limisphaerales > JAJXZI01 > CAINDV01. Next base: position 3,970 of record CAINDV010001124.1, on the reverse strand, counting down.
ATCGGTGCCCGCAGTGCCGGCACGTACAACATGAGTGGCGGCGTGGTGAATTCCGATGCTAACTGGACTTCCATCGGCCGCTACACCGGTAGCGTTGGCGAGTTGAATCTTTCCGGCGGCGTGTTCAATCACAACGATGCCGGGCGCATCGTCCAAGTCGGCGAGGAAGGACTTGGCACGCTCAACCTTAGCGGCACCGGCATCCTTAACGCTGCGGGTGACAGGCTCCAAATTGCTTCCGCCGTCGGCAGTGCCGGGTATGTGAACCTCAACGGCGGCACGCTGGTCGCCCGCCGGATTGCCAGCGGCGCTGGCAGCAGCACCTTCACCTTCAACGGTGGCACCCTGCGCGCCGCGCCCAACGCCCACGCCGACTTCATGTCCGGCCTTACCCTGGCCACTGTGGTCGCCGGCGGCGCAGTCATTGACACCAGCACGAACAACATCGCCATAGTCCAGGATCTTGTTGGGGACGGCTCCGGCGGCGGCCTGACCAAGCTCGGCACCGGCGGGTTGGCGCTGATGGGAGTAAACACCTACAATGGCCTCACGCTGGTCAGCACTGGCACCTTGGGCGGCAACGGCACCATCGCCGGCCCGGTGACGGTTTCTGCTGGCGCGGGCCTCGCGCCCGGCACGTCCATTGGCACGCTTACGATCAACAACCCGCTGACGCTGGCCGCTGGCAGCACCACCACAATGGATCTGAACAAGACCCTCGGCACCAACGACATGGTGGCGGGCCTCGCGACTGTCAGCTACGGCGGAACCTTGGTGCTCAAGAACCTCGCCGGCCAGCTCGCGGTGGGTGACACCTTCACGCTCTTTAACACTGGCGTGCGCACAGGTGCTTTCACCAATTACGTGTCCGACACCCCTGGCCAGGTCGTAACCTGGAACACCGACAAACTACAGTTGGACGGCACCGTCAAAGTGCTCACCGCCGTCGCGCTCCCGGTAAAACTCACCTCTGTGGTTATCGGGGGCAACCTCAACCTGTCCTGGCCGCTCAGTCAAATTGGCTGGGAGTTGCAGACTCAGGCGAATCCGCTCACCGTCGGCCTCAGCACCAACTGGAGCGCCGTCGCCGGCTCGACCGCGACTAACCAGATGAGCTTCCCGATCAATCCCGCCAGCGGCAGCACGTTCTTCCGCCTGCTCTTCCCGTAATGGGTGACTGTGGGACTGGCACAGTCAGCCCGCCTTGACCCCGGCAGACTTAGTTGAAACTGGTGGGGGTGCCTCTTAGGGGGCACCCCCATTACGTTAAAGGTTGGCTCTATCTGAAACCGAAACCAAAAATCGGTTCATCCGAACAGTTTGTTCCTAACTGCCATTCCGCGCCCTACCAACCCTTTAGTGGCACTACCGGTGAGGCGAGCGTGGTTCGGTGCCAGCTTCCGTAGGAGCGTCATGTTTATAGCTGTGTTCAGCCCAGGCATCCACCAGCCCCGTAGGGGCGGAATGGCTTTGTGGGGGCGGCCCAACTAGGGGCCGGGCGCAGAACGCATTCCGCCCCTACGGGGCTGGGGACTGCTTTGCCTGAACTCAGCTATAAACATGACGCTCCTACGAAGCTGGCACCGGACCGCACGCGCCTCAACGGCAGTGCCCCTAAGAGGTTGGTAATAAAAGGGGTAGTCCCACATATTGCCACTGGCTGACCTTCCGGGAGTTCCAGCGCCAGGGCGGTCATGTCCGCAAAGGCGAGCGCGCCACGCCGGTCATTTACTGGAAATGGCGCACTTCCGAAGAACTCGCCAAATGGGCGGAGCAGACCGGCATGGAAGACGTGGTGCCCTGTATGCCGTTTGGGAAGGGCCGCATTGGTCTACGGAACTACAGTTTCGAGAACACCGAACACCGTGAAGTCGGCTGAATTGGAAGTCAGCAGACGGCGGACACCCGCGATATGCAGAACAGCGGCCAGATGAGTGTCGAGGATGCGTTTGCGGCCCAAGTTGAACTGTAGTATCCAGCGTAACATCTGGCGCACACTTTCCTGGCTTGGCTCCAGCAGAACTACCGCGCTGCCATCGCCGGGTTTGCGGAGGATGGGTTGGCGTCCGGCCTCTTGGTGCGGCAAGCGGAGGCTTTTGGCGCGTTGCTTCATGCCATCTGCAAAGACGCCAAGGGCGACCGCAATCGCGACAAGCTCTTGCGCCCGCTCATGGAAATCGGGACCGTCGCGGTGGATGGCGGCAGAGTAACGGCCATCGTCACGCCATGGCATCCTTTGCGTCTGGCAGCCATCGCCAATAAGACCACCCAGGTGGCATCGTTGCTCCGGCATCTTCTCACGGCTGACGAAGTGTTTTTCGGCGATCCGCCGCTGTTCTTCAAGGAACTCGAACAGGAGTTGTCTCACCCCTCCTACCCGGAAATCGCTTTGGGCTGGCATGGCACGAAGCCGGAACTGCTCTCCCTGACCGACCACCATCTCGACTACAGCCTCCACGAAGCGCCCGTCATCAACAACGATGGCTTTGACGATACCAACGAAAGCCCTGCCGAAACGTCGGCGCTCATCGTCGATTGAACCAAGCGGTTCTTGTCCCTCTACCCACACGAGCGGGCCAATCTGTCGGTCGTTCTCTACAACTGCGACTGTGCGCGCCTCCCCTACGCGCTTGTGGACCGGATGAACGAGCTGCACGAGGACGAGGACGACATGCGCTGCCAGATTTTCCTGCGCCATCGGGACGGCCAAAAGCTACGCGATCTTTACGAGAAAATCATCGAATCTTCCGACGCCGATGCTGACTCTTTCGTGTCGAGCGAGGCGTCCAAGGACTTCATGGCGCGGTTGCGGATCGCCATCATGGCCGACCAAGCGCCGGTGCCTGACCCGAAGGACGGGCCGCCCCACGACCTTGTCTTTCTCCAGGATGTCATTGCCCGCCATGCGCGCTTGGAATGGTATCCTGAGAAATGCGACCCAGTCGCCTCGGCCTCGTTCATTCCGGCCCGCTGGTCGCGCCGTCGCCCGGCAGCCACGGATGACATGAAGTCCGTCGCCTATCTCTGTTGTCCCGTCCAAAGCCAGGAAGGCTGGTCCTTCGTTACCGCTGTGACCACCTTTCTCAAGGGCGATTGGGATGGGATCGAGAACCGGCGTTTGCTGCCGGCTCGCCAACTGGATTTCAACGACCCGACCACCGGCAGCATTTTCAAAGAGATTCACTATCTCGGGAACTGGATCGTGAACTTCGACGAATTGCTCGACCGCCGCCAGTTGCTCAATCAGGGCGTGAAAGTCATCCGCTACAAACAGGGCGTCACGCAGGGACGAAACGTTCTTGTTTCGTCGACCGCGCCCCTGAGCTTGCTTCGCTCGATGGTGCTGGGCCGCGTCAGGGACTTGAATCTAGAACTGAGTGACGCCGACTGCCGCGAGCTGACCGAACGATTCATCGCGGATGCCAACGAGATTTCCGGCGACATCGTGCTTCGCGCCGCCAAACGCGGTCGCAACGCCAGCGAACTGATGGGTGTCGTCCTCAGCCGCTACCTGATTCGTCACGAGCTTGGCACGAACCGCCGCCTCGGTTGGTACTTCCTCGACGACTACGCCGAGTGGCTGGGGCAGCGTGAGGAACAGATTGCCGACCTCCTCGCGCTCAGCCCGGAGCAGACGCCTGACGGCAAACTGCACCTCGCGGTGATCGTCTCGGAATCCAAGTACATTGCCGCTGCCAGCTTGGCGGCCAAGCGCAAGGAATCGCAAAAGCAACTTCGCGACACCGTGCGCCGCATCAATGACGCCATCTTCGGTGATCCCAAGCGCCTCGATCGTGACCTCTGGCTCTCGCGCTTCTCCGATCTGATGATCATCATATCCCAACGTTGGGATATAATGATTTATGCTGAGTGCTGAATTATGCCAAGTTGGCGACTGCCCAGTGTGCGATTTAGAGCAAAAACTGCGCGGTCACCTGATTGGCACTTGGCATAATTATTGGGCCTCCAG
>CAINDV010001123.1 GCA_903847485.1 uncultured Verrucomicrobiota bacterium | reverse complement strand
GATTCGGGTGGTGTGGAAGTGCTGGCAGACCCGCACGCCCTACGACGAGGCGGCCTATCTGCGCCAACTGGCCCATCGCAAAAGCCCCAACGCCGTCACCGCCTGACCCATGTGTCGCCCCCCAAGAAAATCCTTGCCCAGACATCCTCAGGTGTTGAGATGCGCCCCAACACGAAACGAACCGCAAGGGAATCTTGACCCTCCCGCCGCGCTCGCCTACGCTCCCGGTCTCTTCGGTTCGCTGCCTGTTGGCCGCCAGCCGCGCATGAGCATAACGAAAGTCTTTCTGTGAACGTAACCATTCAAGATCTCGGTCCCTGTAAGAAACAACTCCGCTTCGAGCTCGAAGCGGCGGACGTGGACAAGGCGTTCGATGAAGTCGCCCGCGACTTCGTCAAACACGTCTCCCTGCCCGGCTTCCGCCCCGGCAAGGCCCCCATCGCCGTCGTCGTCAAGAAATACGCCGACGACATCGCCAAGGAGGTGAAAACCAAGGTCATCTCCGACGCCTACCGGGACACCATCAAGGAGAAGAAACTGGAGGTGCTCGGCCAGCCCGACATTGAGGTTCTCGGCGACAGCAGTATCAAGGCCGGGACGCCCTTCCAATTTCTCGCCAATGTGGAAATTGAGCCGGAATTCCAGCTCCCCGATTACAAAGGTATTCCCGTCAAGCGCGAGATCGCCTTCGTGAGCGACGCCGACGTGGAACACGCCGTGGAACTGCTGCGCGAAAAACAACCCGGCTTTGAACCCGTCACCCGCGCCGCCCGGCAGGGCGATGTGGTGGTTGTCAATTACACCGGCACCTGCGACGGCCAGCCGATCACCGCCACCGCCCCGGCCGCCAAGGGACTGACCGAGAGAAAAGGCTTCTGGGTGAACGTCGCGCCCGGTTCGTTCCTGCCGGGTTTCCCGGAGAAACTCATCGGTGCCAAGGCCGGCGACAAGCTCACGATCGAGGTGACTTTCCCCGCCGACTTCAACCCCAAGCCGCTCGCCGGGAAACAAGGCGTCTATGCGGTCGAAGCGGTCGAGGTCCGCGAGCGCATTCTGCCACCGGTGGATGAGGCCTTTGCCAAACAATGGGGGGCCGAGAGTCTGGAGCAGCTCCGCGCCGGCATCCGCCGCGATCTCGGCAATGAACTTGAGTACAAGCAGACCCGCGAAATTCGCGGCCAGCTCATCCAGAGCTTGCTCAGCCGCGTGAACTTCGATTTGCCCGAAACCGCCGTGGTCCAGGAAACCCGCCACCTCATTTACGACATCGTCCAGGAAAACTCCAAGCGCGGCATTCCGCGCGAACTTATCGAGAAGCAGAAAGACGACATCGCCAACGCCGCCGCCAGCAACGCCAAGGACCGCGTGAAGCTGGCCTTCCTGGTCCAGAAGATCGCCGAGCAAGAAGACATCAAAGTCTCCAACGAAGAGATCAGCCGCCGCATCGTCGCCACGGCGAGTGCCTACAACATCGCGCCGGAGAAATTTGCCAAGGACCTCCAGAAACGCGGCGGCATGGTCCAGATGTACGACGAAATCGCCCGCGAAAAAGTGTTCGACTTCCTCCAGCAGCACGCCCAAATCGAAGACGTGCCCGCCGCGCCCGCCCGGGCTCCGGCCTGATCCCCCCGGCGTCCCCCAGCCGCAGCACTGCCGTATAGCCCGCACTCCGAAGTCGAAACCGGGCGTAACCCGTCCGCCCGGAGAGCATACGCCTCCGGCGGATGGTTTTCGGTGTCGCGCCGAAAACTTCGTCCCGCCAAATTCTTCCCGTCGGCAACTCTCGGAGGATATTACGAAAGCAAAGGGCTCAGAACTCCTGAGCCGAGGAAATAGCGTGGGCCGCCCGGTGAGGGCACCGGGCCTACAGAACCGCGTCTTTGCTGTAGGCCAGGTCCCCTGACCCGGCGATCTTAGAGCGTGTATGTAAATTCTCCGTTAACGTTATTGTACTTTTGTGCGAGTGTGCATAGTTATATGGGATGCAAAACGCATCCACCCGCTATCCTTCCGATCTCCACGACTCGGAATGGCAATTACTGCAACCGCTGCTGCCCGCCGCCGCCAAACGCGGCCGTCCT
>CAINDV010001122.1 GCA_903847485.1 uncultured Verrucomicrobiota bacterium | reverse complement strand
AAGGACACCCTGCCGCCACCCGCCGAACCCAAGAAAACCAAGAAGCCTAACGAACCGTCGACCGCCGGGGCCGCGAGCTGAGGGCTCGCAGCTCGGCCCCGGCTCGTTCTAACTCGCGATCAAACCTCTTGAAGACCTTAAAAAACGTGATATGAACTAAACGTACCTCGGGGTGGGTGATTTTGACCCGCAAATGAGCGGCGGGTTTTCACCCGCAAAATGACAGGTGGATGCAGTCTCGCAAACAACCGCGCTTTGAGGATTACACATGAAGTCGATCGAGTGAACGCGAAAACGGCGCGCACGAATGCCGGTGGCAGCTTGGTTTGGGTTTCTGCCACAGAACGTCAAAGGGCGGCAGAGCCCTTGGTCCCTGCCGCCCCGTTCCCAACCCCGAAAGCACTGCGCATGGGGTGCCCAGGGAGGCTGACGCTATCACCTCTACGGCAGGGGCAGCACCCGATAGAAGCGACGCGAGGTGCCCGAGGAGGCGTGGTCCACAACGTTCATTGGACTCACGTTGGCGGTCACGGTCGTGAGAACCTGCCAATTTGGTGGCTGGACGTTCTCGGTGAAGTCAATCTCGTAGCGGACACCGACCGGACCGGAGAGCGTGACCACCGGGCTAACCGCGATATCCAGGAGCGTCAGTGCCGCATCGGTACTTAAAGCTGCACCCCCGGCGCCAACAACGAAGACGGAGTAAGCACCGACATTCTGTGGTCCAACATTCTTGATGGTGAGGGACGAACCGGTCGCGCCGGCGATATTCGTCCCATTGTAACGCCACTGGTAGGTGACCGCGCCACCCCCTGTTACCCCAACGGTAAAGACGGTTGTGCTGTTACGGGTAACGACCACGCCGCGGGGTTGCTGGGAGATGATTGCCGGGCCGGGGCGGATTAAACTCAGGCCTACGAACCAACCGCTGCCAGTCGGCATAAGTTTGCGGTTCGTCAGGTCGGGAAGGAGGGCATACAAGCCGCTGGTGGACGTCGCGTAAATGGTGCCTGTTTGCGTGTCATACTCGAGGTCGTCGTAAGCAACGAAATTCATCCAACTCTGCGAGGCGTACGTGCTGCGCGATCCTACGGGCGTAATTCTGCTGATTTTGGCAGTAGAGAAATCCTCCAAGACATAAACATTGCCATACTGATCGGAGTCGCCTCCGGGAGGAAAGTCCAGGCCGGTGGCCAGAGTGCTGATGACGCCAGATGGGAAGCTGACCACGGACACATCATTGGCGGGAGACTCGAACACGTAAAGTTTCGAGTAGTCCTTGCTGAAGGTCATATGATTCGGGACGAAGAAATAGGACGCCGTCACAGCGGTAGCCGTGCCGTTCAGTTCGGCGCGCCAAATGCGGTGATCCACGAAATCTTCCTCATTGAACAGCACCCGGCCATAGGCATCCACAGCCAGGCACTGGAGGTCAACAATTCCAGACAGAAACGTGGACGTCGTGTATCCAGTGCCGTTTGCCTTGATTTGGACGATATCGCTACCCACCACCGCGAAGGCCGACCCAGTGACGGGGTTGAACACCACGTCTCCCAGGCCGGAGAGGCCCGTGACAATCCGGTTGGAGATTCCGGTGGACGGATCAACCAGATAGATCGTGCTGGAGTCGGCAAGGAGCAATTGCCCCAGAGGGAAGCCAGCCGACTGGGCCGATGACGCTGTGACGAAGGCCAATGCGCTTGCCACCAGCAGTCCGAGTGATTTCTTGAGGTTCGTTTTCATTCTTTTCTTTCGCTTTGATCAGTGTTTTGTGTTTCTTGTGGAGCGACGCTCATGCGTCCGCTCCGCCTTCTTTGGATAGTGGCAGCGCAAGGAACTTCTCAGTCTGCCGGTTGGCCTCGGACGTTGCATCCGCAAGGTGCGAGGGGCTGTCGGGCAAGGGCATCCAGGTGTTTTGCGGGCCGTTCGCGCGATCATCAATGACGGCTTCGGGGCTCGGTTCAGGAGATTGCAGTAGTTCACAAGTTGGGGATCGGCCTTGGCTTGGCCAGCCGAAATGACTGTTGAAATGACTGGTCGGGTAAGGAGGTGGTCTTGCGACCACCCCCTCCCCTTAGAACCGGACGTGAGACTTTCGCCTCATCCGGCTCAAGCCAATGCAAAGCCCCGCGTGAGCGGAGCCGGTTTCACGACGGTTTAATCCCGGCTT
>CAINDV010001121.1 GCA_903847485.1 uncultured Verrucomicrobiota bacterium | reverse complement strand
TGCCTGACGGCGCGAGGCGTGTTGCCCTGCCGTCCATCATGAAACGAACTACGCCCCCGTCCCACTGGAGCCACGCCGTGTATGCCCTCGTGCGCGACCGCCGTGGCCGCGTGCTGATGCTGCGCCGGAGCCAAAACACGCAGCATTTTCCCGGCTGCTGGGAACTGCCCGGCGGCAAACCCTGCGCTGGCGAACGCATTGACGAGACTGCCCTGCTGGAGGTCTTCGACGAATCCGGCCTGGATGTCACCCTGACCGGCGTCGCCGGCGCGGTGGAAGGCTCCGTGCCCGGCGTGCGCGTGGCGCTGCTGATCCTCGAAGCGCGGTCCAGCGCCAGCGCCATCACGATGAGCGCGGAGCACGACGCCTTCCAATGGCTGCCGCTGGCGGAAGTCCCGGCGCTGAAGCTGCGGCCGGGATTCGACCGCTTTCTGACTGGCTACGCGGCGCAATCCGCCCGCAAGCCCGCCAAGAAAGCCGCGCCGAAGCGCAGTTCAGCGAAGCCGAAGCGATAGGCGACAGGCTGGCACCGCCGGAGCGCCATGAGGCACGCCCGGATCGCCATTCTCCTTTGCACATTGAGCCTGCTGACGCTTGGCCTGGTGATGCTCTGGGGCATTGACGCCGTGGCCAAGCGAGCCGGCGTTCTGTCGTCCCTGACGGGACTTGAAACCCACTGGATCGGCATCCCAGCGTTGAAACGCTGGGCTATCGTCTTTCGCCCTGACGGGCTGGATATGGCAGGGCAAGAAAGTGGGATGCGCTCCGGGCGAGAACGCCAAGACCGCTGGAGGGGAGAATATTTCCGCGTGCGCCAGTGGAACCGGATTGCCTGTAGGAGCCGACGTGAGAAGGCTCAAACTCCCGGGATTCCAGAGCCTCCTTACGTCGGCTCCTACAGCGCGACTCGCCATGCATTTTGCGCGGCTTACGCCCCGCCGCCCAACTGGATGCCGAATGGTTTCCCGATGACGTTAAGATGTGCCTGCACTTCCGATTGGCTGCGGCCCATTTGGATTAGCAACTCGATATAGTTCTCTGTAAAAGACTGTAAGTTTGGATGCTGATGCCTCGTGGAGGCCATGAACCCAAGGAGTATCTTCACTGCTCGGCAAAGCAAGGGTTCCGCCTCCGCCAACCGCTTCATAGCATGCAATAAAGTGGCGACATTGTTCAGGGCTAAAGCGACGTCGGGGTGCTCCGGGCCGCGACTCTGTTCGGCCATCGCCAGTGCCCGTCGATGCAATGGCTCTGCTTCCGCCAGCCGATTTGTTTCCTGCAACAACAGCGCGAGATTACTCAGAACCATGGCGACCTTCGGATGCCCCTCGCCGAGCGTTACTTCCCAAATCGACAGGGCCCGGCGCAACAACGGCTCCGCTGCCATCGTCCGGTTCGTATCCTGCAGCACGGTCGCGAGGTTGTTGAGAGTTGTGGCGACGTCGGGATGCACCGAGCCGAAACACTTTTCGTCAATCACCAACTTCCGGCGCAGCAGCGCCTCTGCATCCCCCAGCCGGTTTGTAGACCGCAACAGCATTGCAAGGCTGTTCAAGGTTCTGGCCGCTTCTGGGTGTTCCGGGCCAAAACTTCGTTCATCTATTGCCAGTGCGCGGCGCAGTAACGGCTCCGCCGCCGCGAATCGGTTGGTTGCCTGAAGCAACAGCGCCAAATTGTTGAGGCGAATGGCGACGATGGGATGGCTCTCCCCGTTGCTTTGCTCGTCAATCTGGAGGGCGCGGCGCAGCATGGGTTCGGCCTCCGTCAGCCGGTTGGTGGCCTGAAGCAGCTGCGCTAAGTTGCTGAGGCCAATAGCGACTCGCGGATGGTTCTCACCGTAACTTTGCTTGTCGATCTGGAGGGCACGGCGCATCAGCGATTCGGCCTCCGGCAGCCGGTTGGTAGCCTGAAGCAACTGCGCCAAGTTGTTGAGGGCGGCAGCAACCGCTGGATGGTCATGCCCATGTTCCGTTTCCGCCAACGCCAGAACGTGCTCCAAGAGCGGCTCGGCGTCACGATACCGCGCAGCCTCATAGAGCAGGCGCCCCAGTTCCTTCTCAAGCAAACCACCCCGGTCAGGCTCTTGCTCGACCAGAAAGTGCGCCCAGGCGGTCAGCGGTTCGAGTTCCCAGCGGGCGTCGTCCTCCGCCCAGTTCTTGCTCAAATAGCGGCAGCGGCGCAGCGCGTGTTCAATCAGGTGCTCCTTGAGCTTGGTGGTGTCGTGCTCGGGCTCTGTCTGGACGAACTCCTGGACCAGCCGGTGCATCCGGCCCAGCTCGGGATTTGAGTGGTCGCTGGTGAGACTCAACCCCGTGAGGCGTTCCCGGATTATCCCCCAAGGATCAGGGTGGCCGGGGGCGCACGCGGCAGCCACGGACGGGAACTTCTCTCCCACCAGCACTTCCAACCACTCCCAGGCAATGCAGTCGGGTGGCAGCAACGCGGCGTAATCCACCGCCAGGCGCTCGGTGGGCTGCAACTGCGCCAGCGTGGGGCACAGCACTGCCTCCAAGCGTCGCTCATGGTTATGCCGCCGGAGCTGCACGTCGCGCTCTTCGGCCAAAGCGTCCACGGCCTCCAGCCCTTCCAACCCCAGACGTTGCATGTAGGCCTGGCAGGCAACGTCCCGATGCTTCGCCAGCCAGGCCGCGACCAATTCCACCACGAGCGTGAAGCCGCCCAGCCGTTTCACGATGCGCCGGGCGGCTTCTTCCTCGGAGGCGTCGGTGAAGGGGCGGTGTTTTTCGAGGAGCCGCACGCCTTCCTCGTCCGGCAACCGATCCAGCGTGAGCCAGTTGCGCTTGCCGGTGGTCGGTGGCACGAGCCGGGTGGTGGCCAGCAAATGGAGTTTTGGCCCCAGCGCCGTGAGCACATCGGTCTGCTCCGGCTCCAGCAGCGCGGGGTCGGTGACGTTGTCGAGGATGAGGAGGACGTGGCCGAGTTGCTCCAGCCGGTCGCGCAGACAGGCGGTGAGGGCGGCGAAGTAGGTGGTGGGTTGTTTGCGTTCTTCGTCGCTGATTTGCTCGCGGAAGAGCGCAGTGAAATCGCTCTGGCCCAGGACGGCGTCGCGGAGGTTGGTTTTGCCTTCGCAGCGGAGGAGGAAGCGTCCGCCGGGATAGGCGCTGGCGTAGGCGTGGGCGTAGGCGTAGGCCAGCTCGCTCTTGCCGATGCCGCCGAGGCCGTGGACGCCGTAGATGACGCCGGTGCGGTCGTCCTTGATGAGCCGCTCGCGCAGGGCGAGGAGTTCGTCGAGGCGGCCGGTGAAGTGGCGGTTGTAGGCGGGGACGGTGGCGCGGCTGGCGTCGGCCTGGGCGCAGAGGGCGGCGTGGTGGTCGAGGTCGCGGGCGAGTTCGTGGAGGACGCGGCGAAGGTCGGCGCGACGGAGGGCATCGAGGCCGGCGTCGAAGAAGGCGTGGACGTCGCAGAAGGGCTGGTTGTGGGTGTGCTGGCGGCGGCGGAGGTGCCGGAGGACGGGCGGGGTCTCGGCGCGGATTTTGTCCTGGTCGCGCGGCGGGAGGTGGGAAAGCTCGGCAAGCTGCTGGCTGAGCTGCTGGTCGGAGAGCTGGCCCGCGCCGGTGAGGCCGGGCACTTCGACGATGTAGATGGGCCGCACGCCGGCGGTGAGGATGTGCTGGGCGATCTCGGCGTCAATCCATGCGCGCCATTCCTTGCGGCACCATTCGCTTGCGAAGTAGTTCGGCGAGAGGAAGGCGAGGAAGAGGCGCGAGTGCGCGATGCCGTGGGCGAGGTAGAGTTGCCAGTCCGCGCCGGTGGTGATGGCGTGCTGGTCGAAGAAAGGGTGGAGATCGCGGGGCGTCGGCCGGGCGGGGTCGCTGGCGATCCAGCGGCGATGCTCGGCGAGGAGTTCGGCGATGAATTGGGTGATCCAGCCGGAGGCGTTGTCGCTCCGGGCGTAGGAGACGAAGAAGTCGAAGGAGTCGTTGTCGGCGGACATGCGGGATGAGGATAAGGGATGGGGGCGGAAGGTCGAAGTCCGAAATGCGAAATCCGAAGCCGGAGCAGCTTGCGCTCAGGGATGCGCGGGCAAAGCTAAGTCAGGGTTTGAACTCGACCGCGCCGATGCTGGCCGGAGCATTCGTGGGTGTGGCGGTGCCGAAGAAATCACGACCGCCGTTTGCGGGGATTGGATGGCCCAGCATCCACGGCGGGCGCTCTGTGAGTCGGTAGCCCGCCATCGATTCGAAGCCCGCGCCGCCGCTGCCGGGGCGGGCCAGCGGTGGGCGATTCGTGGTGGCGTTCAATCCGTCCGGCAGCGCTCCGTGTGCGCCGAACAGCAGGTTGTTCGTGAACACCATGCCGCGCGCCGCGCCGAGTTGGAAGCTTACCCGCCCCGCCACGTAAATCAGGTTGTTCTCAAACCGCGTGTCGTCCGCCCAGCCGCCATTCCATTCCGTGGCCAGCACCAGCGGCAGGTCTTGGTTGGTGCCGATGAAAATCGTGTTGTGATAAATACGCGTCCGGCTGGCACCGCCGCCGAAGTGGAACACGCGCGCCGAGTTCACGCCGTCATTCTGGCTGATGTTGTAGCGGATGATCGTGTCCTCGTTGAACGAGTTGCCGGGCGCGCAGATGAGGAAGAAGCCGCCTTCGTTGTCATGGCTGTAGTTGTATTGGAAGACCGAGCGCCGGCAGCGGTAATCCGAGTCGAAACCCTGGCCGTCCTTGGTGCCCTTCATGCCGGAAACCTCGTTGAACTGGATCAGCGCATCGTCGCAATCGAACGGCCAGATGCCCGCCGCGTAATCCTCGCAGCGCATCCGCCCGCCGCGCACGGTGTTGCGCTCGACGAGCGGCGCGTCGCTGCCCCAGGGCTTGATGCCGTCGCCGCCGATGTCTTCGAGCAGATTGCCACGGATGACCACGCCGGTGCTGCGCGTGCGCCCGCCGCCGCGCTGGCAGATGCCGTTGCGATCCGTGCGCAACAGGTGGCAATCCTCGATGCGCAAGTCGGCGAAATGCGAGCGGTTCCCGCCGCGACTCTCGAAGAAAATGCCGCAACCCTCCTGCTCCTTGCGCAGATCGCCGTTCACATCATGCACGAACAACCCGCGCAAGTGGATGTGCCGCAACTCGCCGAAGCCGTCGCTGACGATGCGGACGCCGGTGCGCCAAGGAGCGCGGTTCGTGCCCTGATTCGTGATCTCCAAGTCCCGCACCTCCCAGAACTCCACGTTGCGCAGCAGCAAGGTGTCCAGCACACGCCCCTCGCCATCAATGCGCGGCAACGGGCCTTCGCCATAGCGGTCCACCACGATCGGAACCGGCCGACTCTCGACCAACTTGCCTGAGCCTTGCGGACGCAGTTGGCCCGTCCAGCGCCCGCCGGACTTGAACCGGAGCTGGTCGCCGGGTTGGAAGACCTGGGCATTGACCCGTTCCAAACTGCGCCAGGCCTGTGCCGGAGAAGTCCCCGGGGCGGAGTCGTCGCCTGCGGCACTGTCCACGTGGAACGTGGCCGCGTGCCCGGAGACGCTGAGGGCGGCGAGGAGAGCGGAGAAAACGGTGCGAATCGCCGCCGTGCGCAGCCTGGGAAGTCTGCGATCTGGGCCGGTGGGGTCGATTCTTGTCGTGCTCATGTGTTTGCTTCCGGAGTGAACGGCGCGGGCAAATCCCACTCTGCCGGGTCTTGTTGGTAGAAGCGTTTCAATTCGGCGTAAAGCTCCGGGTGCTTCTCGCGCAGTTGGCGCGGCTTCTCGAAGAAACACTCGGTGGCCACGGCGAAGAATTCGGCGGGATTGGTCGCCCCATACTCGTCCAGCACGGATGCATGCCCCGCCGCACTGGCCTGCTGAAGCTGCGCGAATTCCTGGGACAGAATCCTCGCCCAGGACCGGTAGCGGCTCAGGCGCTCCGGCAGGGGACCTTTCGCGGCCAGCACCGGCACGCCGTCCACCCGACCATCCTCCTCATCCAACTGGTGGGCGAATTCATGGAACACCACATTCTGCCCGTCCCACGGGTTGGAAACGGCGCCTTGCACGGCATCCCAGGCGAGGATGACCGGGCCGCGCTGCCAGGATTGGCCGGCGAAGGCCGCCTGCTGCTCCTCGTCCTCTTCCGTGACACGCGAGAAGTAGGTGCTCGGATAAACCAGGATGGATTTCAGGTCCGGGTAGTAATCGGTGTCCCGATGCAACAGCAGCAAGCAGGCTTGCGCCGCGATGACGACGCGAATTTCGTCCGTGATGACCAAGCCGTCGCAGCCTTCGAACTGCTTTTCCGCCAGAAACACCTGGATGCGCCCTTCCAGTTCCCGCAGATCATCGGGTGGCAGACAGGCCAGCAAGGGAAATCGCCGGTGCAGAATCTCCCGCCATGCCGGCGGAAACGGAGTCGAGCGCAGTTTCAACCGACGGCCCTTGGTGGTGGAGAAGATCATGGAGTTCTGGCGACGCTATTCTTCTTCCGTCATCATTCTGCCTTCATCCTTTTCGAGAGGCGGGCGTGTTCTTCGGCGAAGGGGCGAGCGGCTTCGGGTTGGCGCAACTGCTCGTAGTGCGCGGCGAGGGCGGCCAGGTGGGCCAGGGTCTCCTCGTGGTCGGCGCCTTGCTCGCGGCGGGACTGTTCCAAGCCGCGACAGAGCACCTCCGCGTAGTCGTCCGCAGCGGAGAAGAACGGGTTGAACTGGAGCGGGTGCTGGCAATGCGGACACGCCCTGAGAAAGCGCGGATCAGCAAAGGCGGAGGCGGGCAAATCGAAGCGCGACAGTCCTCCCCTATGGCTTCCGACTCCTGACTTCTGACTCCATTCTTCGATGGCAGCGGCGACGACGGGCAGCGGCACGAACTCCTGGCCGCACACGGGACAGCGCGCCTGCTGGGGATTGGCAGCGGCGAGAATGGCCGGACCGGACGGGACGCCGTGCAATGCGAGGAACAACACCTCGCCCGTGGCGGCGCCGGCGCAAATGACACTTCCCGAGCCATGGACTGCCACCGAAGATAAAGGCGCTGCCCAAGAATACACTCCCAAACAATGCCCGCTGGCCAAATCCCAACACCGAACGGTGTTGTCGTCACTCCCTGAGACCGCGCACCTCCCGTTGGGCGTTACACTCACACTCCGGATCTCATCGCGATGGCCCTCTAACGACCGTAGAAATACCCCGCTCACTAGGTTCCAGAGCCGAAGTGTTTTGTCCACACGCCCAAACATGTCACTACTTCCCGAAATCAAGCGATGACTGTCCGGCGTCACGCTGACGCTCCAAATCCCGCTCCCATTGCGGTGGCCATCCAACGTCCGAAGACAAACCCCGCTCTCCAAGTCCCATACTCGCAGCGTATTGTCGTTACTTCCCGACGCGGCGTGCCGACCATCCGGCGTCACACTCGCGCTCAAGATCCAACCGTTGTGGCCCTTCAGTGTCCGCAGACACGACCCACTCTCCAAGTCCCACACCCGCAGCGTTTTGTCATCACTGCCCGACACTGCGCGGCGTCCGTCAGGCGTCACGCTCAAGGCCCTGACCCTGTCGTCGTGGCCCTCCAGCATCCGCAGACACGACCCACTCTCCAAGTCCCATACCCGCAGCGTCGCGTCGTCACTGCTGGCAGAGACCGCACGGCGTCCGTCCTGGGTCACACTCACGTTTGTGACCTCGCCACGGTGACCATCCAAAGTAAGCACACTGACCCCGCTTTTCAGATCCCACACCCGCAGCGTCTCGTCACCACTCCCAGAGATCGCGCGTCGGCCATCTGGCATCAAACTCACGCTGGGCACACCACCGCGACTGTGGCCTTTCATTGTGTGCAGGCAGGTCCCGCTCTCCACATCCCAGACCCGCAGCGTATTGTCATTACTCCCAGACACCGCGCGCCGACCGTCGGGCGTCACACTCACGATCCTGACCCAGTCGCTGTGGCTCTTCAGCGTGCTCAGGCACGCGCCACTCTCCAGATTCCAGACCCGCAGTGTATCATCGTGACTTCCCGATACCGCATGCCGACCATCGGGCGTCACGCTCACGCTAGTGACGCAGTTGCTATGTCCTTTCAGCGTGCGTAGGCACGCCCCGCTCTCCAAGTCCCACACTCGCAACGTCTCATCGGCACTCCCCGAGACCGCCAGCCGCCCGTCAGGAGTTACGCTAACGCTCAATACGTCATCGCTGTGACCGGTTAACGTCCCCAAGCATTGCCCGGTGGCGAGATCCCACACCCGCACCGTGTTGTTATAGCTACCAGCCGACACCACGCGTCGACCGTCCGAACTCATGCTCAGCATTGTGAAATCGCCGCTCTGGCCCTGCAGCTCCCGCAGGCACACGCCGTTTTCCAAGTCCCAGACCAAGAGTGTCTGGTCCCAACTCCCTGACACCGCGCGCCGTCCGTCCGGCGTCATACTCACACTCAAGACTCGATCACTGTGACCGGTCAACGTGCGCAGACGCACGCCGCTTTCCAAATCCCATAACTGCAGGGTCTTGTCCCACCCACACGACACCGCGCGCCGACCGTCAGGAGTTACACTGACTTGTTCGCTTCCGCACCTGAGCTTTCGCAAGCACAAACCGCTCTCGAGCTCCCAAATCCACAGAACCCCGCCCTTATCCGCCGACACCATGCGCTGGCCGTCAGGAGTCACGACCAAACTCAAGACCTGCCCTCGCGAGTCGAAGAGAGAGTGCTTCTGATCGAAAGGGGAGGCGCTACGACCTTCCAACGTCCGTAGGCATTGCCCGCTTTCCAGGTTCCACAGCCGGATCGTCCCGTCCCCGCTTCCCGAGACCGCCCGTCGCCCGTCTGACGTCACACTCACGCTCAAGACAGAATAGCCGTGCCCGGTCAACGTCCGCAGGAGGGCGGGCTTGGGATTTGGCCGCACCTCGGGCGGCCAGCGCCGCAGTATATGCGGCTCGGTCAGGGTAGCCAGCAGCGGCAGGGCGGCGTCATACACCGCGCCACCCGGCTCGTTGTTGTAGGCATGTTGTCGGACGAAGCCGGGCCGGCGACCATGTTCGAGCAACGGATAGCATTGCCCGCTGACGAAGCCCGCGAACGCTTCCAACCGGTCGCGCCGTGTGGGTTTCTGGATGATGCGCTCGCACTCCGCCTGAACCTTCTCCTCGCTCCAGATCTCACAGCTTGGCACCGGATCCGGCAGCTTCGGTTCCGGTTCCGTCACGGTTTCGCACTTCGCCAACCGGTCACGCCGGTCGCTCCACTGTCGGGCATGGTCGGTGATCTCTGCAGTCCACCGCCGCACGCGTTCTTTGCGGGCGCGTTCCTCGCGCAAGTCCGCCTGCGCCTCGGGCAGGTTCTCCTGCGCCAGCCGGTAATCGGCGATTAACTCAAAGACCTGCCCCACGCGACAGCGCGCTTCGACGAACCGCAGGTCGCAAAGCAGCGTCACCGTTTCGTCCCAGTTTCCGGCTGCCGTGGCGAGATGCTGGCAGACGTTGTGGAAGAAATAGCCGTCATCTGGGCCACTCGGCCATCCGTCGGGGCACTTCTTGCGGTAGGCATCGAGGAGCTTCTGGTGGACCGCCCGCGGTTCGCCAGCCACGCGCGCAGCGTAGTCGTGGAGCAAATCGTGCAGCCGGAAGCGGTGGCGGACCTTGCCGTCGGCCTCGGTCTTCTGGTCGAGTTGGAGGAGGGAACGTTCGGCGAGGTTGATCAGCAGTTCTTCACTGTCCAGATCGTCCAGGTCGCCGGTGTGCGACCAGAGGGTGGCGGCGGCGGCTTCGGGCACGGTCTGGTCGGTTGCGAACACGGACAGTTCGGCAAAACGTTGCTGCTCGTCGGCCGGCAGCATTTCCACGCTGGCCTGCATCGCGCGCCAGATGCTGCGGTGCTGTTCGTTGATGGACTCGCGGTCGGCTATCTTCTCCAGGTCCGCCCGGCGCAGGCGTTCGAGCACGGAATGGAAGTCGCCGCCGCGTTTCCGGGCCATGCCGCCGCAGAGCGCCAGGGCCAGCGGCAGGAGTCCGCATTCGCGCGCCACTTCGCGGGCCTCGGCGGACAGGGCGGCTGGCGGCACGTTGACGGCATCGGCCAGCAGTTGCAGGGCTTCCGGTTCGGTGAAGAGTGAGACGGGCACCAGTTCGCCGTGGAGGGTGTCGAGAATGCCCTTGTCGCGGGTGGTGACGAGCATCCGGCAGCGCGGGCCGAGCATGTCGAAGGCCTGGGCATCGGCCGCGCGCCAGACGTCGTCGAGCACGAGCAGGACGGCCTTGGCGGCGAGCAACTGGCGGAGCACGCCCTGTCCCTGCACCAGCGAGGCGAACGTGTCGTCGCCGCCGAGGTGCCGGGCCAGGTCGCGCTGGCGCTTGAGCAGGTCGTCGTCGGTGAGCTTCTGGCCGGCGGCAATCCAGACCACGCCGTCGGGATAGGCCTGGCGCACCTGGCGGTTGCGCGCGAGCGCGGCGGCGAGCACGGATTTGCCGATGCCGCCCATGCCCTGCATGCCCACGCGGGCGTCGGCCCCAGTGATGACCTGCGGCTTCTCGAGGTCCACCAGCAGCGCGTCGCGCACCCGGCGCATCAGGTCGGGGCGTCCGAGGAAGTTGGGCGGGAGATTGGGCACGGCGAACAGCGCGCCGAGCTTGGGATTGGGCTGGCGCAGGCTGGTGATCAGCTTGGCGAGCGCAGCAGAGTAATTCGCGTCGTCCCGGAAATCCTCGCAGTGCAGCAGGCTCAGTTCGCCGGGGACATTCTCGTAATCGCCGATCCGGAGAATCGGGGTGACGACGACATGGTCGCATTCCAGGGCGAACTGCCATTCGGCGCGGACGTAATCGGAGAGGGCGGCTTTCGGCCCGCCAACGTAGATGAGCCGGTCGGTTTCCTTGAGGATGGCGTCCTTGATCTCTTGGGGGAAAGGAATTCCTCGGCATCGCAGCGATTCGCGGTCGAACCAAACCGTGAAGCCTGCCGCCGTGAGGTCGGCATGGAGGCGCTTCACAAACGGCTCATTATCGCCGCGGGCGTAGGAGAGGAAGACGCGGGTGGGGGCGGTATCGGCGGAAGTGGGCTTGCTCATATCAGTTGGTATAGTTCCAGTCCGGCTTGGCGGAGTTTATCGGGCAGACTGGTGATGGCGTCGAGGTCGAACTTCTTGATTTCCGGGGGCACGGCGTCCCAAGGAATCAGATACGGGGAGAGCTTCTTCGCCACGTCTTTCTCGGGGGCGTAGCGCCAGCCGAAGCTCAGGCGCTCGACGTTCCAGCGGCCGTGTTCCAGTTCCGCCAGTGCGGCGATGGGATCGCGGCCGGCCTGCTTGGGCAGCACGTCGGCCATTACCAGCGGCGGGTGAGCCTGGTCGGCTCCGGTCAACGGGCGGACGCCCAGGCCGTAGTCGCGCAGGGTCTTTTCCCAATACGCCACCTGGCAGTAGTTCGAGAGCTGGAGCGACTCGCTGAGCTTGTCCCACGGCTGAAGGGAGGCGTCCTTGGGAGCCGCGGATTTCACGTAATCGGCGTGGGCCATCTGGGCGGCGGGTTTGAGCCGCTGCTGGTCGGCAGCGCTGAGCGGCTGCTGGTCAATTTGCAGGAAGGCGCGGAAGGTCATCGCGTCGTTCGGTAGGAGCAGCAGTGTGGAGCAACCTTCCCAGTCGGCGGCGTCGAAGCGCCGGTCCTTGGGCAGCGCGGCGTCCACCACCAAGCCCACCCGCGCGCCCAACGTCAGGGCGAAGTCACACTCGGCGCGGGCGATGTTCCCAGGCGCGTAGCAGAGCAGGCGCACCTCGGCTGGCGCGATGCCGGCAGCGATGAGGTCCGTCCACGCCTGGAGCGGATCGAGCGGGGTGAAGTCCTTCGTGTCCGGCGCGCTGAAGCGTTGGCCGAAGCGCTCGGCGTCCTCTTGAACTCCCCGCGGCAGATGGCTCGGCAGGTAGCCGAACGCGCGAATCCGCCCGCCCGCCGCCGACGCCACGTCACCCGCCACGCCGCTGATGCCGGAGCGCGTGCCGCCGCTGATGAGGTCGAAATCCAGCCGTTCGCAGGCGCGGAGCAATTGCTTGCCGAACTTCTCCATGGAACGCTGCACCTCCGGACCGCAGCCGCCGGCCAGTATGACGACGCGCCGCTCCTTGCTGAAGTGCGGCAAAGCACCCTTGGCCCCGCCGCGCCGCCAGGAAGCCAGCCCGGCCAAGTCCTTCGCCGCGCGTTCGTCGCGGAGGCGCACGGCCAGCACCAGCAGCAGAAAACGCTCGAACCAAGCGAAGCCCTCCAGCTTTTCGCGGATGCCGCGCAGGCGGCGGACGGTTTCGCGCAAGCGCAGCAAGGCCCTCCCCGCCGCGCAGGGACAGGGATGCGACCCGGTGGCACTGGGTTTCACCTCGCATTGGCGGCACAGTCGGGCCACCTGCGTCAGCGCGTGCAACGCGGCGAACGGTTCACGCAGGAACAAGCGCCCCACCGCCACCGCCGACCACGCGGAGGCGAGGTTCGCGCGGCTCTCGATCTGATGCTCGGCGCGGGCCAGCGCGGCGCGGATCATCGGCGTGGCCATGCGCAGCGGGATGTCACTGGCCAGGCTGGCAGCCTCGAACTCCAGATAGCGCACCAGCGTCAGCGGTTCGGTGCCGTCCGCCGCGACGGCTTCGGCGAAGAGCTTTCGCGCCTCCACGTCGTCGCCGGCGTGCGCGGCACATTCGGCCAACAGGCTCAGCGTCTCGGCGTCGCCTGGAGCCAGTGTGGCAGCGGTGCGCAAGTGTTCCTGGCCAGCGGAAAAACCTTCATCCCCCGGCCTCGGCCAGTGCCATTCCACCAAGGCCTGACCCAGCACGCGACGCACCTTCGCCTCCTGCTCGTCATTAAACTCCTTCAGCACCTCGACCGCCTGGTCATGCTGCCCGATGGCCAGCGCGAGTTGCGCCGCGCGCACGGCCACCGCGATTTTCGCGGCCTTGGGCATCGCCGACTCCGACAGACTCAGCAAGACGCGCGCATGGGCGATCTCCCGTTCCACCTCGTCCCGCTCGTGCCAGGCGCCGAAGTTCGACCGCAAATCTCCCAGCGCCGCCAGCACACGCTCGATCTCGCGATCCGCCCCTTCCAGCACCGCGGCCAGCGCGGCGTATTGGCGCTGGATGCGGGCCGGCACCTTCAGTTCGGTCTTGTAGATCGAATCGTGCCCCAGGCCCGACGAAGCGTGCTCCAGCAAAGTGCGGACTTGGATCTCCGCCTTGAGCGGGATGCCAGCAGCGTGGCTGCCCAGCACCTCCGGCGCGAACCCCCGCAACGCCGGCGGTACCGGCGTCCGGCAACCCGCCTGCGCCAGCCGCTCCGGCTGGACCTGCACAATGTAATGCACCGAGCGATAGCCAAACTCCGCCGTCTTGAGCCGCTGGCTCACGTCCTCGCTGTTGGGCCAATCAATGACAAACGCCCGCTCGATGAGCTGGCAGACCGCGCGCACCTGCGACGCCGTCTGGCAGATGATCCGCCCGCCGCACAGGTCGGTCAGCCGCACCAGCGGATCGGGCGGCAGCGGATCCTTGGCCGTCTGATACGTCTCGCGCTTGCGCAGGATTTTCTCCGCCATGCTGGGCACGCGCTTGGCGCGCACTTCCACCACCGCCAGCGGAGCGACGCGGCCGGCGAGCTCCTTGAGCGCCAGCTTCAGGAAAGCCTCGTATTCGGCGAAGGCCGGCGCGGCGGCGGCGAAGCGCGGCACATGCAAAGCCACCCATTGCTCGTCAGTGAGCGCGCGGGCGGCGGCGTGATTCGTGAGAGCGGGATTCGAGTTCATGGCAAGTCAGTCCTTTCCAACAGGGTTTTCAAAATCGGCTTCATCGCCTCCAAAATCGGGCGCTGCGCCAGCTCCGCCAGCGGCAGCCAGGCGAAGGCGTCGTGCTCGTGGCTCAGGCGCAACTCGCCGCCGGTCGGCCGGGCCAGGAGGCAAAGCAGGATGATGCGGCCCACCGGCATTTGGAACTCCGACGCGCCGGCCAGGCCGAGGAAATCCACCTCCAGCCCGCACTCCTCGCGCAATTCGCGGCGCAGGGCGGTGTCGAGATCCTCGCCGGGATCGGGCTTGCCGCCGGGCCATTCCCAGCAGCCGACGAAACTGTGGTTCGCGGCGGAGCGACGCAGCACCAGGCACCGGTGCTCGGCGTCAAATACCACCGCCTTTACCGCCATGCGGAAGGGTTTGGAGTCAGACATAAAGCAGCGTTTCTCAGTGCCGCAAGTCTGCGAAGAGGCGGGCGGATTTGTCGAGCCGCATCCAGCCTGGGTGCCGCAGGGCTGGAAACGCCGAGTGGAGCAGGCAGAGGAGCACCTCTGCCCTACCGAGGTAGGGCGGCGCTGCCGCGCCGCCGGGACGCGCGGCGGCTCCTCGCCCCCGGTAGCCGCGGACGTCAGTCCGCGCAAACTCCGTCCTGGACGAGTCAGCGCCGACTGACGTCGGCGGCTACGGACGGTGGGAATCACCACACCTTCCACCACGGTTTCTGGCCGAAGGCGCGGCTGGGTGGAGCGCCGGCTGCCAGCCCGGAGGGTTGGTGCGGGCAAGGTTCGTGCCGGGCCGGAGGCCGGCGCTCCGAGTGACCGGACCTCAGTTGCCGCCGCCGAAGTGGGCGTGGAGTTGCTGGTAGAGGTTCATCATTTGCGGATCAAGCTGGCAGCCGGCGGTGATGAGTTCGTGCAGCACGGCGTGGCAGCCGCCGAGGCATTGATTGGCAAGCTGCGCCTGCCCCACCGCTTGGGCACGCTGGTAGGTGAGGAAGAACGATACCGCCGCCGTGCGTCCGTAGAAGACCGACTGCGGATTGCTCTCGCGCAGCTTGAGGGCGATGCCGAGCGCGCGGGTCTGGAACTCCAGCGCCTTCGCTTCCCCGCCCGGCCTCCCTCCCTCGAACGCCGCCATCCGCTCCAGCGACACCATCACGTCGCGCGCGGCCTGGGCCGACTCCGGGTTGGCCCCGAGCAAGCGTTCGCTGACCTCCAGACTGCGCTGGTAATGGCCCAAGGCTTTCTCCGCGTCGCCCGGCAATCCGCGACTCGCCAGAAAGTCCGCCATCTGGTTCAAGCTCACCGACACGTCGCGCGCGGCCTGGGCCGACTCCGGGTTGGCCCCGAGCAAGCGTTCGCAGATATCCAGACAACGCTGGAAGTGGTTCAGTGCCTTCTCCGCGTCGCCTGGCTGGCCTCGCTTCTCCAAGAAGTCACCAACCTTCCACACGCTCACATACACGTCGCGCGCGGCCTGGGCCGACTCCGGGTTGGCCCCGAGCAAGCGTTCGCGGACCTCCAGACTGCGCTCGTAATGGCCCAAGGCTTTCTCCGCGTCGCCCGGCAATCCGCGCCGCTCCAGAAAGTTCGCCAGCTTCTCCAAGCTCACCGACACGTCCCGCGCCGCCTGCGCCGACTCCGGGTTGGCCACCAGCAACCGTTCGCGGACCCCCAGACTGCGTTGGTAATGGCCCAACGCCGCCGCCGCGTCCCCAGCCAAGCCCCGACTCGCCAGAAAGTCCGCCAGCTTGATCAAGCTCAACGACACGTCGCGCGCGGCCTGGGCCGACTCCGGGTTGGCCAAGAGCAAGCGTTCGAGCACCTCCAGACTGCGCTGGTAATGGCCCAAGGCTTTCTCCGCGTCGCCCGGCAAACCGCGACTGGCCAGAAAGTCCGCCATCTGGATCAAGCCCCCCGACACGTCGCGCGCGGCCTGGGCCGACTCCGGGTTGGCCCCGAGCAAGCGTTCGCGGACCGCCAGACTGCGCTCGTAATGGCCCAAGGCTTTCTCCGCGTCGCCCGGCAAACCGCGACTGGCCAGAAAGTCGGCCAGCTTCTCCAAGCTCACCGACACGTCGCGCGCGGCCTGGGCCGACTCGGGGTTGGCCCCGAGCAAGCGTTCGCGGACCTCCAGACTGCGCTGGTAATGGCCCAAGGCTTTCTCCGCGTCGCCCGGCAATCCGCGCCTCGCCAGAAAGTCCGCCATCTGGTTCAAGCTCACCGACACGTCGCGCGCGGCCTGGGCCGACTC
>CAINDV010001120.1 GCA_903847485.1 uncultured Verrucomicrobiota bacterium | reverse complement strand
TCGCCTTCCTCAAGGGTCTATGAATCTAGCAAGACTATGCCGGGTGGAATGAACGCTGCCCACTGACAAGAGCCAGTGCCAGCAAGGTCGCCAACGCTAACGAACCGTTCCACCCGGCATATTCCGGCACCCGGCATACTGTGGCCTATGCCGTTCCCGGCATAGGCGTCACAGTGCCGCGATCTGCCGTGCCTTCGGCGCGCGTCGTTTCGCCTTTGCGGTCCGCTTCCCGCAAGACTTCCAGTTCCGTCCACGCGCCCGGTTGGGCTTCGCTTTCCACGTAGGTATGCACCGGCAGTTTGTCATGGAGCGACTTCATCTCCGCCACGATGAACTCCGTCAGCCAGACGCGGTCCTCGGTGTTTTCGCCCAGAGCATAGACATCCGTCAGCCGGCCATCGTGGTCCGCCCGCACCAGCGCCCGCGCCTTGCCCCGCGCCAGCACTACGCCGCGCAGCCAGCGCGGTTGCTTCTCGCTGAGCGTGTGGGAACGCACGATGAACTGCGGCAGCAAACCTGGCGGGCGCACATCGTCATACCGGAACTGTATCCGCCGCGCCGCCTTGCCCATGAAGTCCTTCAGCGCCCGTGGCTGGTTTTCATCCAGCAAGCCGGGCACCAGATACGCCCCGTCCCGCGCATCCAGCGGGAAGCACAGCTCGAACTTCTCCATCAGCGCCAGCAGGAAGGCGTGCATCTCTGGCGGATACGTCTTCCTGTCCTTGAGCGCCTTCCCGAAATCCTCCTGGCGGAGCACGCCGTTGGTCTGATGCTTCTGCAACCAGCGCAGCATGGTATAAATCCCGTCCACCAGCCAACGCGGCTTCAAGATGCTCTTGTCCCGCAGCCGGGCGTCGTTCCGGTAGTTCAGCGCGATGCCCAGGCAGTTCAGGATCGTCGCCAGCACCTCCTGGTGTAAGGCTATTTCTGCGCCAGGGACGGGCGCACTCCGCCCGTGCTTCACGGCGAACGGAGGCGGTAGAGGCGGGTGGGATGATTCGTCCAGTCGGGATCGCTGAAATAGACCAGGCCGTTGGTCAGGCTGAGGCTGCGCAAGGGCACCCACGCGCCGCTAGCAAGGTCCGCGCTGGCTTCCACCACGACCGGAATGTTCGCGGTCCCGGTGATTTTGAAGCCGAAGCCGTTCGTTCCGACGCCGAAGCTGGCATCGCCGGCTAGCGCCCGCGGGTTCCAGAGTCTCGTCGGACGACCGCCAAAGGTCGGGCCCCAGCCGGTGGTCCCGGGCAAGTAATAGACGGTCGCACGGTCGGCACCGCTAAACGCCATAGGTCCGAGGGTGAGGCTGGAAGCATTTCCTTGGAAATAGAAGCCTCGGACATTGGAGCAAAGAAGAAATGCGGCACCCCCAATAGTGGTAACGCTGTTGGGGATCGTAAGACTGGCCAAGCTGGAGCAAAAAGAAAATGCGTGGCTTCCAATGGTGGTGACGCTGGAGGGGATCATGAGATTGGTCAGGCCAGCGCAATAAGCAAATGAGTCGCTTCCAATGGTGGTGACGCCGTTCGGGATCGAATAGTTGTTTCCGGCTTTGCCCGCCGGGTACGCAATGAGTGTATTTTGGCCCTTATCGAACAGAACCCCAGCTAGGCTGCTGTAGGACAAGTTGGCCAAATCCACGGTGATTGTGCTCAAACCAGAGCAATTAAAGAACGCTGCGTCACCGATGCTGGTGACGCTGTTGGGGATGGTAACGTTGGTCAGGCCAGAGCAGAGAAGAAATGCCTCGCTTCCAATGGTGGTAACACTACTGGAGATCGAGTAGCTGCTTTCAGCCTTGCCCGCCGGGTACGCGATGAGTGTGTTTTGGCTCTTATCGAACAGGACCCCAACCATGCTACTGTAGCACGCGTTGGCCGAATCAACGGTGATTGCGCTCAAACCAGAACAACCAGTGAATACTGCGGCCCCAATGTTGGTGACACTATTGGGGATCGTAAGACTTCTCAGGCCGGAGCAGTAAGCAAATGCGTCGCGTCCAATGGTGGTGACGCTATTGGAGATCGAATAGTTGCTTCCGGCCTTGCCCGCCGGGTACGCAATGAGTGTATTTTGGCCTTTATCGAACAGAACCCCAGCCATGCTGCGGTAGGACGAGTTAGCCGAATCCACGGTGATTGCGCTCAAACCAGAGCAACCAATGAACGCTGCGGCACCAATCGTGGTGACGCTGTTTGGGATCGTCAGACTGGTCAGGCCGTAGCAATAAGAAAATGCCCGGTCTCCGATGCTGGTGACCGGGTAGCCGTTGGTGGCGCTAGGGATGGTTACGTTCCCGCCGGGGCCGGTGTAACCCGTGATGGTGATCGCGCCGTTGTTGGCGGTGAAGGTGAATTGCGCCTGCACCGCAGCGGGCAGCGCGGCCAAAAAAGCAACACCCAAAAGGGTGAGCAGAGTTCGTTTCATAGTGGTTTGTTTTGTTCCCTAAGGTGATTCTGTGACACACGCTGGCAACGGCGCAAGCGCCAAACCCGGCGCATCCCAGGGGGATGCAACGTGAATAGCCGTGGGTGCAACCCACGGGTCGGCCGCTCCACATCCCGCCCCGGCCCTGAAGGGGCCGAACCGTGCCGCGTCGATGGTTCGACCCGCTGGGGTCGTGGGGCGCGGGGCGCACTTCTCCGGGTTGCGCCCGGAGCTATTCACATCCTGCCCCTCCGGGGCAAGGGCAACGACTTGCCGCCAGATACCAGCAGTAAATCCCTCCGTGCCGAAGCGTTCTTCCGCCGCTACTTCATCCCCAGGAATTGCTTGATGATGGCGGGGCCGTTTTCGCAGAAGACCAGCAGCACACCCATCAGCGAGCCGCCGGCGATCACGCCCGAGGCCACCGGGAAGGTGTAGTCCTTGGCCCATTGCGGACGCCGGTTCTCGACGAGCCAGCCAGCCAGCGCGCCCAGGAAGAAGAGCAGTCCGTAATACCAATGGAACGTCCACGACAGGCCGATGCCCGCCGCCGAGGGCAGCCACTTCTGTCGCTTCGGGAAGATGAGCGGCAGCAGCGTCAGCACGATGCCTACTGTGCCGCCGATGGCGATGGACCAGACTTTGATCGGCTCCAGCACGGCCAGTCCTTTGCTCAACGCCAGCGCCACCGCGCGCCAGGTTTGCGCGGACGGCGCGGGGAATTGGTCCGTGCCCAAGTGCGAGGCGTCGGGCACCAGGACTTGAAACGCCAGCACCGTCGCCACCGTGCCCATGAAGATGCCGGCGAATTGCGCGAGGAATTGCTTGCGGGGATTCGCGCCCAGCAGGTAGCCGCTCTTGAGATCGGTGAGCAGGTCGGCGGAGGAAATGGCGGCGCTGGAGGTGATGTTGGCGCTCATGAGGTTGATGTTCATGTTGCCGGGGCTGAGCACGCCAAAGACG
>CAINDV010001119.1 GCA_903847485.1 uncultured Verrucomicrobiota bacterium | reverse complement strand
GTGGCCGTCACACAACCCATGTGGTTGTTCCACTCGACCAGCGGTTTGATCTTCTTGAAGTCACGGGTCCAGACCGGCTGGCCGGACCAGTCATGACCGGCAAAAAACTCATAGGCCTTCGGGTCATTGATGGTTTCCAGCGAGGGCGTGACCCGGGCCAGGTAGGCTTGATCGGCCGTAATCCAACTCAGGTTGGCATGGGCGAAGTCGCTGGTGCAACCCTCGACCACTTGATAGGCCTCACCCGGTTTGCCAAGCTTGATGCAGGGGCGCGGCTTGGGATCGTTCTCTTCAGCACCCATGCCGATCAGGTAGGCCTTCCCATCCGGGGAATGTTCCATGTTCTTGCCGAAATCCACGAAATGCGGAGCGCCCATCTTGACCGGACCGAGGAACTTGCGCGGCTCTGGAAACAGCGGTTTTTCCGGCGTGAGCGGCGAGGGTTCCCAAGTCTTGCCGAAGTCCCTGGAGATTTGGAATCCGGGTATCGGCCCGAGATTGGGCCAGTTCCAGGTAAAACCGTTATGCACAGTGGTCCCATCATCAGGTCCCAGGCAGTAGGTGCCATAATACCAGATGCCATTGTGTACCAGCGAACCTGCCGGATAACGTCCGGTATATGGCGCGGCTGGGCCCACCTTGGGCGGGGAGGTGTTATGGATCTCAAGCTTCAGGGGATCGTCACCGGTCATCACGGCGTGGCCAGTCTTGGCCGGCACTTGCCATGATTGACAATCGACGCCATCGGTCTTGCCGTCGGTCCAAGGCGAATACAGATTGCCGTCGCTCGCCCAGCTCGGATAGAACGTGTCGCCGCAACGATAATCACTGTGGCGACCGGTGAATTCGATACCGGTGAGCGACGCCGAGGGTTTGAACGGACAATCAGCCGGCGGTTCAGAACGCCACTGGCCGGTGGGATAGGTCTTTTCCACCGCTGGTG
Organism: uncultured Verrucomicrobiota bacterium; assembly: GCA_903847485.1. Classification (GTDB taxonomy): domain Bacteria; phylum Verrucomicrobiota; class Verrucomicrobiia; order Limisphaerales; family JAJXZI01; genus CAINDV01. The sequence continues at coordinate 822 of CAINDV010001119.1, read as the reverse complement.
TGTCAGGCCCGGTCTTGGGTTCCGCTCCTTGAACGGTGAGTGATATAGCCATCACGGCGAGGCCGGCGATCATGGGATGTTTCATGGTGGGGTGATTGATGGTTTGGAAATTACGACCCGTCGTTCAGACGGTAGTTCTGGCCGGCAACCTGTCGAAGGGCATGTTATCTATTTACGGAGGCCAAGGCCTATTGTTTCTGTGTTTCATTTTTACCGTTGGGGAAAGTCAGCGAATAGGTCTTCCCGGGTGGCCCCAAACCGGTCATCAGCGTCCTGCCGCCACTGAGCACCGTGACTTTCTGCTGATCGCCGGCGCGCTCCACCACCAAATCCCAAGAATGGCCGAAGGCCCGCAGGTCACGCAACGCCATCCGCGGCCAGGCCTTGGGCAGCCACGGCGTGCATTCAAAGGAGTCGAGTCCGGTCGGCACAATGCCGAACATACCTTCGGTGAAAACGCGGGGATAAAGCGAACCGGGGCAGAGCATGTCTATCGCATCTTCGTCGGGATACGGCCCCTTGCTGCCAAAAATCTGAGCCTGCACAACGCGCCGGGTAATATCCAGCGCTTCCTCTGTGCGACCGGCTTTGAACAACACCCGCAGGGCATAGTAGGTCTCGCGGCCCCACTCGGTCGGACGGGTGGATTCCGCAAGAATATCCGCGCCCGCAAGCCGGTGGGGCCAGAGCTTGTCGGACATCAACGCGGCCACGGTCGCCTCTTGACGTTCTATAATACCCATCGCGAGCAGCAGGAGTATCCAACCGCGCAACGTGGTGTTTCCCGTGTAGTAGCGATAGGTCTTGAACCCTTCGACTTCC
>CAINDV010001118.1 GCA_903847485.1 uncultured Verrucomicrobiota bacterium | reverse complement strand
GTAGAGTTCGGGCACCACCTTGATGACCTTCACGCTGACGGGCTGTCCCGGCGGTACTTGGAGGCGGTTGGTGCTGTTGTTAAAGGCCAGCGTGACAAAGCCGACGCCGTTAGTGAGCCGGGCCGTCAGCGCCGCGTTGACATAGGCAGTGTTGGGAGAAATCAACGTCAACTCACTGTGCAGGCCGCCTACCGTCGTTCTCCATGTCTGCCTGTTAATCGGATCAAGCGGCTCTGCCATGTTCATAGCCTGTTCTTTCTCGAACCCTTCGAGCAGGTTAAGCAGCAGGTAGCTACCATCGCCACCATCGCCGGTGAGTGTTGAGACACGCTGACCTACCAGCACCAATTCCCCCTCTGAACCGCGGTTGGGATCGTAATAAATGCGCGGATAGAGTGAGGGTGGCAGTTCTGGGAAGCGAATCAAAGAACTGGTGAGATCCTGCCGCGCAAGCTTGCTAGCGATCATGGCATCAATGACTGGGTAGCGGGGGAGACTCACGCCGGAAGCGGCCACCGGGTCAAACAGTAAGACACTCTCGCGATAGTTGACTATTGCCGATTGGTCGTACTTTACGTCCACGCTCAGTTGGTCCCACACGCTGGGGAGTCCGTGCGTGGCCACGGTCAGGGTCTGACCCAACTTCAACTCCGGCGCGTTGGTAGGCCAGGAGAGGTGGTAAACAAAGGGCGTGGGATAGCCTTCCGTGCCCGGGGCGGAGAAGGGGGTGGGCAACCACGGCAGTTCCTGGCCGATGGCCGGTTGCTCTGCGGCGGGCAAGTTGGGGAAGTAAAACGTCGGCTGCATCTGGTAGTAGAACCGCATCACCGCGTTCGCCGTCCCGCCGTCGTCGCCGGCCGAGATGGCCCACCAATCATGATTGCGGTCGGGCCAAGCGGGTGGCTCAGTGTCAGTGTAAGTGTTGACGCATAAGGGCATGGCACCCAGCGGCATGATTGGCAGGATGGGATTGCCGGCGGTGAGGTTAAGCTCGAAACGGTGAGTAGCGTTAGTAGTCAGCACCGTGAAGACTCTCATGCCCGGACGCCCACTTTCGGGATTCAGGTAATCCACCAGCACAAACGGAGCGGAACTGGCAGCCGTGTTCAGGTCGTTGCGCAACGCATAGACCACCTCCCCGACCATCAGCGCGTGCTCTTCATTGGGGTTGTAACCAGGCACCGCAGGGTCATTCTGCCAGTAGATGGAAGGCGAAGCTTTCCCCGCCAACACCGCATCGCCACCGCTGCCAAGGCCGCTGGCAATCACTATCTGGGGCGGGTCGGCGGGCCAGGTGTTGGTGTAGCGGACGACGCGCGACGGGTAATACACCAAAGGCATGCCCACCTGGCGGCTGCGATTAGCCCACCAGACTTCCAGCAGCCCGGTGTTCACCCCAAAGACATGCGAGTCGGAGTTCGGGGCCGCTTCGGTCGGATAGGCATAAAGATTGAGGTTGTAGCGATCCCCTTCGGCCACATGGATATAGCCAGGGAAATCCGACCAGGCATGAAGGGGAATATACTGACCGTAACACCAAGTGGGGTTGCCGTACGTCGAGCCGTGGTGATCGCCGGCCAAGTTATAGAGCACGGCCCCTTGGCCCTCATTGAAGGGGAAGTTGGCGGCCAAGCTGCCCGCAGTTTCGGACCAGGCAAAGTAGCGGTTGCTGCGAATTTGGTCGCTGGTGAGCGCGGTGTTCCAGACGCGCACCTCGTCCAGCTCGCCGGGAAAAAACCCACTCGGATAACCATCAGTGTTGTTGACCCATTTGCCGCCGATGAGCGACTGTCCGGCACCGCTCGCGGAGGGCCAGGGGAGATGGTTCGTTTCCCAGGTGAACTCATCAAGGTGGACGCCAAGCGTGCCGTCGGTATCACTACCCCCGGTATAGGTGACCGCCAGGTAATGCCAGGTGTTGGTCCGCACAGGGGCGTTGGTGGTGACGGCGGTGGACCAAGCCTTATGTTCTTGGCTATAAGTCTGGACCTGCAATTGCCCTTTCGCCGTCAACTCGACGGTCATCGTGACTGCCGGCTTGCCTTCCGAATAGAGCACGCTGGGCGTGAACTTGGCTGCCTTAAACCAGAACGCGAGCGTCCAACTATCCCGGCGGTTCAGGAAATCCTGCCCGACCATGACATAGTCGTTCGTGCCATCGAACCGCAGCGCATGCGCCTCCGGCTCCCCCGGATTGAGTTCCTCGCCAATGGGCCATTCCGCCGGCTTGAGGTCGAAATAAAGCTCGTTGGTGTGGCTGACGGTTTTGACGACCTCGAACCAGATGTTGTCAGAGGTGGTGTACTTAAGCAGGCAGGTGCCTGGTTGGGTGGTGCTAAACGACCGGCCGCTAACCGACAGGTTGGCGTGGAGTGGCGGATCCATGTCCTCCATCAGCGTCGCCGTAAGTTCGTTCGGGATTAACACCGGGGCGGTGTCCGCCGGCGGCGCGTCACCCAGCACGTACCGCTGGGGGTACCGGGGCCAGTCACACGAATACCAGTCCACCTCATAAGGCCAAAGCACGCCCATGCGGCCTTGGTGTTGCCAATAGATTTCCAGTGCCCACGGCTCGCTCCAGGTCCGCTTGATGGCATAGACCCAGTTGTCCTTCGGCCCGGCCTGGGTATGCACGTAGGCGGTGTCGTTGAACCCCTGGGTGACATTGGGCAGGATGCCGTTGATGCCATCCACGTCGGCCCAGTAAGTGTCCAACGGCAGGAGCCGTGCACCGACGCTTGCCTCCACGAGTTGTAGGTCCGGCTGCATCACCTGGACCACTTCGATGCCGTCCGGCTGGACCTGCTGGGCGTAGCTGCCCTCCTCGTAATACTCGACGATAAAGAGGCCGGACACACCTTTGGCGTGCAATTGCTTCTGGTCGTCCAGCCACACACCGGCGATGACATTGGTGGTGCTGGTGACGAAGCCGCCGTTGGTGGTAGTAACCACCTGATTGGTAAGCGGCGGAACTTCCGTGTTGTAGTGGATAACGGGAAACAGCCCGTTCATGTTGACCTTCGGCGCGTCGTAGGGAGACTCGGTCCAAAAGATGCGGGCGGGGCGTTTGATCGGGACGGCGTTCACATTTACCACCTGAAGGTTGGTGCCACCGGTTGTGTTGGTACCGACGGGCAAAGTGCGCCACTCAATGGTGATGTTGTTAGGCTGGGCGGCGATGATCCGGCCGGTGGAAGGAACCCAGAAGGCACCACCAAGCGGGTTGGTGCATTGGTAATAGGCGGCCGGGTTATCACCCACGCGTACAGCCACGAAGTTCGCCGGCGGCTGATTGGTGTCCGTACCCACAGGCGCGGGAATGAAATCACCAAGGGCCACGTCCGATTGGATGCCTTCGACCGGCTGGCCAAACGCCGACCACTCCAACCCATAGTGGCCACCGACCGGCAGGGTGTTAGTGGTGTTGCCCAGTAGATGACCGCCAAAGACCGTCGTGGCGGCATTGGTGCCAAAGTAGTTTGTGTATGGGCCGCTGGGCGGGCCGGGGTCAAACGAGTAGTTTTCGTACGAGGTATGGAGGATGTAATCCTCCGCTGATACCAGCGCCGGCCAGTTACAAATTAGGGCCAGGCAGAGTGTCAGCCAGCGGGCCGCTAACGCCACGCGAGCGGCGCGCTGCGGGCCAGGGGAAACTCCTGGCTCCTCTCGGACCTGCTCGCTAGCCATGAGCCGCAGCGTGGCGGCGTCTCGGCAGAGCGCCGCTGGAGGCTGGGCTTTGAAACGGCGGC
>CAINDV010001117.1 GCA_903847485.1 uncultured Verrucomicrobiota bacterium | reverse complement strand
CGGCGTTGTCCTGGGACCTGATGGGCGCGAGACAAAACATCGTGGGCGGGGTTCATAGTCACCTCCATGGGCGTGCAGTTGCTAACTCGTGGTGTAACACAGTTTGGCTCCGCTGATCAACTTGGAAACGGCAGTTGAACAACCAAGTAACTAAGACACCAAGGCCGAGTCACCATGCCAAGCTCACCGTTTGCCTCCCTCCAAACCATTCCCCTGGCAGGTGATGCCGGTTTAACGCAAAGGCGCAAAGACGCGAAGACGCAAAGGAAGTTGAGGGGGACAGGATTGGGTCACCAATCAGTGGTCGGCAACCTGATGCCTCCAAACCTGTTTTCACCTTGCGGCTTTGCGCCTTTGCGCCTTTGCGTTGATTCCGAACTGAATAGCTACCTTCTGCGCACGCGCAACTCTTAGCCACGCACCCCAGCGCCTGAGCAGAACGCGGTGCGGCGAATAAGCCCGGCGGTTATGAGCTGCGGCCCCCCTCAAAACGGACAGTCGGGTTCCGCGGGTGCGGGCGGCCGTGAGTCGTCCGCGATCAAGGCGTCGAGGGAGCGCACTTCCATAACGCCGGGCGCCAGACAGGTGACGTGGACATGGCTGCCCGGATTGAATCCCGCGCGCTCCAGCCAGCGTCCTGCCAGGCGAATCTTGGGGATAATGAGGCCCTTCCAAAAGTCGCCGGCGGCTTCAATCTTCAACTGGCGAACGGGCGCGTCCGGCTTAGCCTGCTGCCAGGAATTGCTTTCCAACGGGCGGTCCGTCAGCCGTATGGCTTCCTCAACGTCTCGGCCTTCGCCACCACCGGCCTGATGGGAAAGCAATTCCTGGTTGTTCGCTGGCTCCAATAGTCCCATACCGCACCTCCGAGCCACGGAGTCTAACATGGTTTGCGGCGGAAGGAAACGGCGTTGCACTCTGCAATCGCCAAGGCTGACACACTTAACCGAGCGCACTTATGGCCCCGACGCTTAGCCGTAACTATGCAGTAGGACAGGCGTCGCGCCTGTATCTGACATCGTCTGGAACGGCTTTTCCAGACGGTTTCCGATGGTTGTGGACAGTCACCTTTTAGTGAGGCAAGAGGATGAAGATGGAGACAGGCGCGACGCCTGTCCTACGCCGCGGGCCACGCCTTCGGCGTAGTTCTTGTCTGCATAGTTACGGCTTAGGCACTAGAACCGGTTGCCTGGAAGACGGCGCTGACGGGCGGCGGTAGCTGGGTAGAAAGCGGGTTAGAAGCTGGTTCTCAGGGTGGCCGGCGCGGGGCGCAGACGTTCGCACCTGTTCGCTGGCAACTCAGCTTGCCGCCAGCACTGACTTACTGTGAGTGAGTCGGCTAACGGTAAGTCCGCTGGCCGGCTTCCCCACCGTGGCTCGCTTCCGGTTCCGCATATCAGGGAGCGGCTGGCAGTTCGGCGCGGTCGGCGACGGGGGTAGCGCCGTGGAGGGCCGGTGCGCAGCGCACCTACGTTGGCGGCCCGGAGCGTGCGCCTGGGTCCCGGCCGCTGGGCGCGCTGTGGCACCGACCCGGCTCGGCACCGGTG
>CAINDV010001116.1 GCA_903847485.1 uncultured Verrucomicrobiota bacterium | reverse complement strand
AGGGCGAGGCTCCTGCCGAGCTGTCCGGTAGGCTCATTACCGCTGTCGTTGAGGCTCGGCAGAAGCCTCGCCCTACCACGCCAGGCGTTTTTATACACGCTCTAAGTCTAAGTCTAAAGTTGTTGGCGGCAGTTGCCGCCGTGACCTTCCTCATGGTCCCCGAGGCCGGTGCAATCGTGTGGGATGATTTTCAATCTTACACCAATTTTCAACGGCTCGCCTCGGGGTTCCCTCCACAAACCGACTCCAATTCTGGCTGGGGCCGATTTGGTGCCGCCACGGCAGACAACCCTTTGGCCCGGGTTAGCTTCGGGCCAAACGGGGCGACGGTGGGCGATTACCCGCTGGTCTGGAGTCTCGGCAACAACGGCAACTTGGTTTATCATTTCGTCACGCCCACCAACCTGACTGCCACGCCCGGATTCAGCCTTCAACTGATGGTCACTTACTTGCCGGAATCAACCACCTCGGTGCTGGCGGTTTTTGAAGACCGCAACGGTAATATCTGGCAAACGACTCCTGCTTATGCGCAACCACTCACCCCCGATTTCGTGTGGCAGACCTTCCGGTTCGTGTTCAGCCCGGAGTTCATGGGGCGGCAGGGAGGTTCAACTCCGTTTGAACTGACCGCGGTGACCAACCTGCGTATCCGTTTCCAGAACGCGGCCGGCGACACAGCCGCGCAACATATATACTTCTTTGATTTGCAGAGTTTACCACCGCAACCCGTGCTCGGCCGCTTGACCTTCGGTGCGGGCGACTCCGTGAGCCTTCCGTTCACCTCCAGCGACGCTGCCCTGGCGGATGTATTTGTCTTGGAGACGAGTTCGACGCTCGAACCGTCAGCCTTATGGCTGAAGGACGTTGCCGCGACGTTGCAGAGCCTTGGGAGCGGAGCCTACACGGCGGACACCATCCGGTCAGGCAACACTACGCAATTTTATCGTCTCCGGCGCTAGCCTGGTTGTCTGGCTTTTGTCCGCATTGTCGTTTGTAAGAACCAACCCCTTTACGGGCACGGCGAGCAGGGTCACCTTCTGACTGCGGCAGGGGATACAAGCAAGGCGCAGGCGGAAGTAAAGGGCTACTGTCTATTATTGGGATCCCTTTATCGTCCGCGCGGCCAACGGGAAGCAAAGAGGCCGGTGACTTGATGAGTTCCCAGCCGCCTTGCGCCAGATCCAGCCACAGCCGTTCTTGAGGTCTGGGCCGCGAGGCCAGAAGTCACTCTGTGGTCGGTAGCGTGGAGCACTCGCGTTGCGCCTCAGTGCCAGCGATCTCGGGGGGAAGGGTCTTGGCGCAGATCGGGCAGACCTCTTGGATGAAACAAGCCTTGGTGCGCTCGGAGATGTAGGCTTCCACCCGCTTCCAGAATCCCTGGTCATCGCGAACCTTGCGGCACGACGGACAAATAGGGACCAGGCCGCTTAGGGTTTGGACTTTTTGCAAGGCTGCCCCGAGTTCAATGACCGTCAGGGTCAGTTCCTCGGTTCGCTTCCGGACCAGCGTATACAACTCCTGGCTGCGCAATCTGGCGATCGCGGAATACTTCCATTTGGCGGTCAGGGTGCAGGCCAACTGGCGCACCTCGGTCTGGTCAAAAGGCTTGCGCAAGAAGACCACCCGCTCCGTATTGCCAAACCGCTTGAAGATCTCTTCCCAGGTGTAATCCGCGTAGGCGGTGCAGATGACAAATTGCATCTCCGTATCCAGGTTCCAGATGTGTTGGATCGTCTCAATGCCATCCCACCCAGGAGGCATGCGCACATCAATGAAGCCCAGCGCATAGGGGTGGCCGGCCTTCAGCGAGGCTTCCACCTTGCTAAGGGCTTCCTGGCCCTGAAAGGCGGATTCCATTTCATACTTGGGCAAGAGCACGGACGGCAGGACGGCCTCGCCGAAGAAGGTGGACTCCAGCTCGCCCAAACGCTCCGAGGCCACCCCCCGATTGTTCAGGATGCTGCGAAAATCGTCATGAATCGGTCTGTGGTCATCCACCAGCAAGAGGCGCCGGTTGTCGAAGGTTTCAGTCATAGATTGTGTGTGCGGAGATAGATCACCAAGGCTCACAGTCATTTGATTGGCAGCGTCAGAGTGAAGGTCGCCCCTTGTTCCGGACCGGGGCTGGAGGCGGCCAGTGTGCCGCCCATTTCCCGGGCCAGGTTGGCGCAGCCGTGCAGCCCGAACCCGTGACCGCCGGCCTTGGTGGTGAACCCATAATTGAAAATCCGTTGCTGGACTTCGGGACTGATGCCCACCCCGTTGTCGGTCAGTTCAATCGCCACCGTGCCCGGTGACTTGCTGGCCACCGCGATAAGAATCAGCCGGTCTTCCCGGTTGCGGCTCTTGGTGGCATCCCGGGCGTTTTGCAGCAAGTTGATCAAAATCTGGAGCAACTTGTGTTTCTCCACATTGATTGCGGGCAGCTCCCGGACAAAATCGCAACTGATCGCAATCTCGTGCTTCTTGAAGGATTCGATAAAGAGCCGGGTGGCGTCCTCAATCAACCCCGGCAGGTGGATGCTGTCCTTAACTCCCGTCACCCCGGCATAGCTTTGCTGGAGGGCAATGATCTGGCGGATCTGCTCCTGGCTCTCGGCCAGTATCTGGAGCTTCTCGGCGACCAATTGGTGCTCAGCCGTGAGCGCCGCGGCGATTTCGGTGATGAAATCGGTCAACTTCTGGCCGCGCGGATCGGAACGCACGAACTCCAACAACCCCTCCGGCCGGGTGCGCAGTATCTCCGCCAACCGCGACAGGGTGCTCACCTTCGAGTGGCCCACCGCCTCCCGGATCACGGTCGAGGAAGTCATGGCGGAGTTCAACAAGTTGCCCACATTGTGCAAGACACTGGTGGCGATCTCCGCCATGCCCGCCCGGCGGGCGGTTTCCACCAGTTGCTTTTGAGCCTTCTGAATGTCCTGGGCCTGCTGGGAAATGACCCGGTTCTTCTCCTCCAGAGTTTGAATGAGGGACTGCTGCCTGAGATTCGCCCGCGCCAGCAATTGAATCTTATTGTTGTTGCTGGCCTCCAAGTCCGAGAGGCGCATCCCTACGCGCACCTTGGCTCTCAGCACCGCTGGCTCAAACGGTTTGACCATGTAATCGTCCGCCCCGGCGTCGAAGCCGGTCATAATATCCTCCAACCGCTGCATGGAGGTCAGCATGATGACGAAGACGTAGCTGGCACACTTGTGTTCCCGCAGCCGACGGCAAATGGTCACGCCATCCAAGCCCGGCAGATTCCAGTCCAAGAGTAATATCTTGGGCTGGGCGGTCTTCAATTTCTCCCAAGCTGCCGTCCCGTTAGTGATGATGGATACAGAGTAGGACGTGGTGGAAAAGACTGTTTCGAAGTGCTTCACATACAGCCCACTATCCTCAACGATCAGGATGTCGTCGCGAGCGGTGTCTTGCGTTGTGTCGTGCATATCTGAGCAGGCTATGAATTTAGCAACCTTGTATCGGCGGAAAAACCGATCGCTTGAGCGAAAAACCGATAGGTGTCGGAGGCTCTGCCCAACAAACCTACAACTACCAGTGACCACCAGACGAGCCAGGCACAGTTCACGCGCTGGCTGAACACTAACTTTGGCGCGCTGCTGACGGAACTCCGGGACTTCAATCGAAAAATGACGGCGGATGCTCGCTTCATGCTTGGACCGATTCCCGGCGTGGCTGTGGGTGTCGCCAACGGCGGAGCAAGGCGTGCAAGATGATAATCGCCGCAGCGCAGCCGGTCGCCAGCCAGATCAACGAACGGGCCTGGCGCAGCAGGACGGTGCCGGCGGTTTCGGCCACTTGCTGCATCGCGGCCGGTTGGGTGGCGGACGTCAATTGCCCAAGCTGCCCGGACAGCGCGCTGACTGATTTTTCAAGCGCGCCAACGCTGCCTTCCAGGGCCTTCATCTGTTGACTGGTTTGCTCCAGACGGGTCAGCGCTTCCTTCAACTCCGGTTGCTTTGCGAGCGCGGTAGCGAGTTCGGTCGGCATGGAGGCGAGCCAGGGATCCAGCGCTTCGATGGCTTTGAACTGCTCCGGCAATTTGCGCTCCAATTCGCCAAGTTGCTTGAACGTGGCGAAGGCTTCCGTGAGTTCCGGTTGCGCCAGAAGCTGGGCGGTGGCGGCTTCCGCGTGCCACTCTGCCAGGCGGGGCGCGCGGCTGGCCAGCAGCAACGCCCGCTCGCCAAGCATCTGCGCGCCTTGCACCGCGCCGGCCACGCGGCCCAGCAACCCGCCGAGGTCGGGTGAGTTGCCCAGCGCCCGCGCCAACTCGTCTGCAAAGGCCTCGAACCGGATGAATTCCACCACCGCCGGACCCGCATGAGCCTTCCGCCAGTCGCGCACGATCGTCTCGACGGCTGCCAGTTCGGATGGCGTGAGATGGTGCCGGGCGTGGGCGCGGACTCGCTCGCGAATTTCCGCGAACGCCTCCTCCACCGGCTTGGCTTGCGCGCCAAACTCGCGGGCCGCGCGCCCTTCCTCGATCCAGACTTCGTGCGACAGCGTGGCGAGCCCCAGCAAATCCAGCACTTGGAGCAGGGCGTTGGGGTCCGCCATGATGGCGTAGCTGGATGTGGCGTAGGCGGCCTTCAGGCGCAGCGCCTCGTAGCGGGCGGCGGGTGATCTGGT
>CAINDV010001115.1 GCA_903847485.1 uncultured Verrucomicrobiota bacterium | reverse complement strand
CGGCCGGCTACTGGCCTTCGCCTACCGGTTTGGCGACTCATTCACGCGCACCAATCTCCGTGACTTATTCGGTCCCTTGGGATGCCTGCTACACGATGACGCCGTGATTGATGTCACCACTTTGCGCACTACCCCCGCGCTGCAAACTTGCTTTGAGACCACGGACGATCTGCTGCCGCTGGGGTGGTTCCGGCCGGACGTTGGGCGGGTGTGCTGGCGCTCGACAGCGACGTTCACCCTGCTCCGCGGAGCGACGGTGCAACCCATCGCGCTATCCCCTGGCGGCCGGTGCATCGCCTTCGACTGCACACACCGGACTATCCGGTTCGACTCGCTGCCTATCGCCGTCGCCGGCGTGCATGAGGCGGGGCGCTTCGTGTTGCTGGGCGGACCGCATCTCTTTGAGACCGGCCCCTTTGGACTACTGGACAAGGCGGACAACGCGAAGTTTTTGGAGAATGTCCTGCACTGGCTATTGGCTGACGATCCTTCCGGTCCAGAACCACTGCGATTGATGCTGGCACAGCCGATGTGCTGGCCGGGCCTGGGACTGGCGGCCGAGGGTATGGAGTTAGGCGGCGTGGGGTGCCTTGGCCCAAGGCAGGACGCCATCGCTGCGGTCGAACGAGTCTTGCGGAAGACCGGAGTGCTCAAGGCTTTGGCCCGCCCCGGCTGGCAACCGTGAAGCGGTGCCAGCGCCACAGGCTGGGATCTTCACCCTGTGTATGACCGAAGCCGGCGGAAATATGCCATTAGCAACCAGAATCTACTTGATATCTAAAGCAGTCTGGACGAATCTATCGCGACCGCCAAATCTGCGTCGCTCTGGCTGCGGGACAAGCCCTTCAGGCCGTGGTCCGGGCGCGCTGAACCAAGACCCAGCGAACATGAAAACTATGCCGTTCCTCCTGCGGGACGAACTCCGGTTCTCCCCCAACCCGCCCGCCATCTACCTAAACCACAACCGACTACCCAAAGTCCGCGTCGCGCTCTTGGGCAGCTTCCATGGCGGTTACCACGTCCTCCAAGAACTGCTCTCCGGCGCACTCGCCGACCGGGTGAACGTCGTCGGCGTCGCCACCGATGACCCGACACAGCCGTTCATCCATGCGGATAAGCGGCTCTGGCGGTATCCCCACACGCGCGACGAGGAATTGCTGGTGCCCCGGTTCGCCGCCGCGCACGGACTGCCGGTCTATACTGGCCGCGTGAAGACGCCGGAGTTCTTCGACCAGGTCTTCACCGAGTGGCGGCCGCAGTTGTGTCTGATGGCCACCTTTGGCCAGAAGATACCCACCGCCTTGATCCACTACCCTTCGCTGGGCTTCTACAACTTTCATCATAGCGGCCTCGACTGGCCTACCTATCCCGGCCCGGACCCGATTGCCGCGATGGTGCGTGATGGCCGGAGCCATCTGGTGCTGACGATTCACAAAGTCAGCGACGTGATTGACGGCGGGGAGTTTGTGGCGCGGTCGCATCCAGTGGCGATTCCTGATGGCATCAATGCCGTGGGAATGCACCGCATTACCTGGCCGCAGATGGGACCGTTCATCCGCCGCGAAGTGGGGGCTTTGCTGGGAACCGCCTCGCCCTACCCATTGGCGGACCAATCGCTGGTGCTTCAGGAAGCGCCCATCGGCTACCACGCCGTGAGCCGAAGCAGGGGCGTTGGTCAAACTCAGACCGCTTTCGCCCAACGGAACTAAGTGTCCAGACCTATGCGTCTCCGTGTCCTGAGTGATTTGCACTGCGAATTCCGCCCGGTCGTGGTCCCGCACGCCGCCGCCGACGTGGTCGTGCTCGCTGGCGACATCCACCAAGGCGTGGAGGGCGTCGCTTGGATGCGCGCGCAGTTCCCCGAGCAACCGGTGGTGTTTGTGGCCGGCAACCATGAGTTTTACCATCAAACGGTGCCGACGGCCATTGATGAACTGCGCGCCGCCTGCCAAGGCACGAACATCCACTTCCTCGAAAACGAGGCGGTCGAGCTGGGCGGCTTCACGTTTCTGGGTTGCACCCTCTGGACGGATTTCTG
>CAINDV010001114.1 GCA_903847485.1 uncultured Verrucomicrobiota bacterium | reverse complement strand
GGTGAGGGCACCCGGCCTACAGGAGGGACACCCGGCCTGCAAAATGGCGGTTGGGTGTGGGTGTAGGCCGGGTGCCCTCACCCGGCGGGGGATGATACCGCCAAAATATAAACTGCCGTTCCCACGGTGTCGGTACTTGCGCCCGTCGGCCCTTGCCGCCATCCTTTCCCGCGTATGCCAGAACCGGTCACATCCTATATCTCTTCCGCGTGGCTCGAACCGCTGTGGAAGAAACTCCAGGCCATCCGCGGCGAGCGGGACGCTGAGATCCAACGCATCAAGAACGACTTCGTGGATCCCTACGACTTAGCCCGCTATTACATCGAGCCGAACTGCCAGCACCATAACCCGGCGGACCATCAGGAGGACCAAGAGCCGCGCTCCGCCGTGAAAAGCCCCGCCTTCCGCACCATCAATGACTTCCTCGAAGGCGACTACGCCGTCACCCGCAGCGGTAAGAACCAGATGTTCATCCTCTCCGACGCCGGCATGGGCAAGACCTCCCTGCTGGTGATGCTCAAGCTCGCCCACCTCACGCGCTTCTGGCCGGGGCAGCAACACTGTGAACTCCTCAAACTCGGCCCCGACACCCTCGACCGCGTCAAAGCCATCCCCGAAGCCGGCGACACCGTGCTCCTACTGGACGCCCTGGACGAAGACCGCGCCGCCTGGCGCAAGATTGAAAGCCGGTTACTGGAACTCCTCGACCAGACCAGCCACTTCCGGCGCGTCATCATCTCCTGCCGCACCCAGTTCTTCCCGGAGATCTCGGCGGACCCCTTTGGTAATCCCGGCCGCGTGGGGCTGGGCGGCTTCGTTTGCCCGATGCTGTTTCTATCGCTCTTTGATGACCACCAAGTCGCGGCCTACCTGGAGAAGCGGTATCCGAACCAGTGGTTCGGCTGGTTCGGTGCTAACACCAAGCGCGAGCAAGCCCGCCGGTTGGTGGACAAAATGAAGGATCTCCGCTGCCGTCCTATGCTGCTGGCGCACATCGAGGACTTAGTCGGCTCCGCCCTTACCGAGTGGACCGAATACGCCGTCTATGAGGCGATGGTCAAAGCCTGGCTCAACCGCGAAGAGAAAAAGTTGCGTCAAGAAGGGCATCCGAACGTCACCGCCGACACTCTGCTCGCCGCCTGCCGGTTGGTCGCCTGTCACATGCAGCGGAGCGGGGCGCGCTTCCTCAGCGAGCCGAAACTTACGGAGTTAATCCAAGCGCAGCCGGAATTCAGTCCGGTCACCCAGATCGGCTTTGGCGGCCGTTCCCTGCTCAACCGCAACGCCCAGGCCGACTACCGCTTCTCCCACTTCTCCATCCAAGAGTATCTTGTCGCCCAAGAGTTGTTCGAGCAATGCCAAGCTAAGGAGCAACTGGTAGTGCCCGCCGACGCCTCCGAGAAAGTCATCCGCTTCGTCCTGGATGGCCGGACCAAGCTCTGCCCGCAGAAGCCGCTGGTCCTGCGCGGGCTGAACCTGGCTAAGTTCGATCTCAAAGCAATGGACCTATCCGGCGCTGACTTATCCGGGGCCAACCTATCCGGTGCTGACTTATCCGGGGCCAACTTATCCGGTGCCCAACTGGACGGTGCCAACATGGAGAACACCAAGCTGGTTGGAGCGAACCTCACCGGTGTCATACTGACTGAGCCTATCGCAGGACATCCGTTCACACAGCGGCTCAATGACACGGTAAAGATGGAGCTTGTCTGGATTCCGCCGGGTAGGTTCCTCATGGGCGACGCGAGTGAAGGCCAGGTCGAAGTAACGTTGAGCCAGGGTTTATGGATGGGTAAGTACCCGGTCACGCAGGAAGAGTATCAAGCCATCACCGGTGCCAACCCTAGCAAGTTCAAGCAAGTAGGACCGCGAGCGCCGGTGGAGGGCGTGAACTGGGAAGAAGCTTCGGCGTTCTGCCAGAAACTGACTGAGCATCTAGCCAGCCTAGCTAACCCGCGGAACGCCGGGTCAGGGGCCGCCGGGTCAGGGGAGCCGGCCTACAGGGGCCGGGCGGCCAATGCTGTAGGCCGCGTGCCCTCACGCGGCGGGGAGTCGCCCCGGCAAGCGAGCACCCTCCAATGCCGCCTGCTCACCGAGGCCGAATGGGAATATGCCTGCCGGGCCGGAACCACGACCCAATACTCCTTCGGCAATAGCCCATCGAACTTGGGAGACTACGCCTGGCATGGTGGGAACAGCGGAAAGCAGACTCATTCGGTGGGCCAGAAGCGGCCGAACCCGTGGGGGCTGTATGACATGCACGGCCACATCTGGGAGTGGTGCCAGGATTGGTATGGGCCTTATCCGAAAGGACCGGTTACTGATCCGGCCGGTCCAGCGGAGGGCGACAAGCGCGTGTTGCGAGGCGGTTCGTGGTACAGCGATCTTCCGGCGTACCTGTCCTGTTCGTGTCGCCTCATCGTCACGCCCGACTATCGCGGCGACCGCTACGGGTTTCGTTGTGTGGTGGGTGTGGTTGGCTCGGCTCCAAGGTGACTTCGGTTGGGTGC